>DASZWK010000150.1:0-26452 GCA_035546235.1 Xanthobacteraceae bacterium
AACTCGCGGCCCTTATCAGCCGCTCCGCGGCGGCGCGGGCTTCGGCGGTGATTTCGGCGCCGGCCAGCATGCGGGCGATTTCCTCGCGCCGCTTCTCGTCCGCAAGTTCCAGGATGCGGGTGGCGACGCGCTTGCCGCCGCCGAGCGCATCCTTGCTGATGAGGTAATGCCGGTCGGCGCGCGCCGCGACTTGCGGCGCGTGCGTGACCGCGATCACCTGCACGCCCGAGGCAAGCCGCGCCAGCCGCACGCCGATGGCGTCGGCGACCGCGCCGCCGGCGCCGGTGTCGATTTCGTCGAAAATCAGCGTCGGCGCCGAGCCGCGATCGGCCAGCACCACCTTAAGCGCGAGCAGAAAGCGCGCAAGTTCCCCGCCCGAGGCGATCTTCATCAGCGGTCCCGGCTTGGTTCCCGGATTGGTGCGCACCCAGAACTCGACGCGGTCGATGCCGTCGGGGCCCTCATCCACAGTGCCAAGATCGGTTGAGAAACTGGCGCGATCAAGCTTGAGCGGCTTGAGTTCGGCGTTGACGGCCTTGTCGAGCTTGGCGGCGGCGCGGCGGCGTTGCGCCGATAGCGCCTGCGCGGCGGCGCGGTACTGCGCCGCGACCGCGGCCGCCTCGCGTTCGAGCGCGGCAAGCTTTTCGGCGCCCGCGTGGATCAGCGCCAGATCGCCGGCGTAGCGGGTGGCCAGCGCGCTCAGGCCGTCGACCGGCCCATTGTATTTGCGTGCGGCGGCACGCAGCGCAAACAGCCGCTCCTCGATCCGCTCGAGCTCGTTGGGATCGTAGTCGGCGACGCGCAACGCCGCTTCGAGGTGGCCGTGCGCTTCGTCCAGCGCCACCAGCGCGGCGTCGATCGCCTTCACGGCCGGATCGATCAGCGCCGGCGCCTGCGCGGCGCGGCGCTCGAGCCGCCGCAGCGCCGTGGCCAACAGCGGCACCGGCGATTGCGGCCCGGCGACGCTATCGAGCGTCGTGCGCAAATCCTCGGCGACTTTCTCGGCCTGCATCATGCCGGCGCGGCGCTCGGCGAGCACGGTCTCCTCGCCGGCCTGCGGCGCCAGACGGGTCAGCTCATCAACGGCATGGTGCAGCCACTCGGCCTCGCGCTCAGCGCGCGCCACCTCGGCGCGATGCTCCGCGACGGCGGCTTCGCGCGCGCGGCGCTCGTCCCACAGCCGCGCCACCGCGGCGGCGTCTCGCTCGAGTCCCGCATAGGCATCGAGCAGCGCACGATGCGTCGCCGCATCGACGAAGGCGCGCTCATCATGCTGGCCGTGGATTTCCACGAGAGCCGTGCCAAGCGCGCGCAACACCTGCACGGTGACCGGCTGATCGTTGACGAAGGCCCGCGTCCGGCCGTCGGCGAACTGCACGCGGCGCACGATCAGCGCATCGTCGCCATCGAGTTCGTTGTCGACAAGAATGCGGCGCGCCGGGTGGTCCGCCGCAAGCTCGAAGGCGGCCGTGACCTGACCGTGCTCGGCGCCGGCGCGCACCAGCGCCGTGTCGCCGCGGGCGCCGAGCGCCAACGCAAAGGCGTCGAGCAGGATCGATTTGCCGGCGCCGGTCTCGCCGGTGAGCGCGGCAAGTCCCGAGCCGAAATCGATGTCCAGCCGGTCGATCAGAACGATGTCGCGAATCGAAAGACGAGACAGCATCGGACGACACGTAGCAGATGGCGGATGACGCATGTTATGCGTGATTCCGCGTTCTGTCGTCAGCCGTTTGTCGGACCGTTCTGCACGCCGATTGCGCCGGTCAATTTCCGGAACGCCCGGCTGATCCAGGAGCTCTTGTTTTCGCTCGGCTCGGAGCCCGAACCCTTGAGCAGGGCGTAGGCGTCCTTATACCAAGGGCTGTCCGGGAAATTATGGCCGAGCACGGCTGCGGCGGTCTGCGCCTCGCTGGTAATGCCGAGCGCCACATAGGCTTCGGTCAGCCGCTCCAGCGCCTCCTCGACTTCGCGCGTGGTCTGATACTGCGTCACCACCACCTTGAAGCGATTGATGGCGCCGAGGAAGTCCCGACGCTGCAGATAGAAGCGACCGATCTCCATTTCCTTGCCGGCAAGCTGGTCGCGCGCCATCTCGATCTTCTTCTTGGCGGCAAGCGCGTATTCGCTGTCCGGATATTTATGCACCACTTCTTCGAACGCGGTGATGGCCTTGTCGGCGCGTTCCTGATCCCGTGAGACATCGAGGATCTGATCGTAATACGACGAGGCGATCAGAAACTGCGCGTAGGCGGCGTCCGGGCTCGCCGGGTGCAGCGTCACGTAACGCTTGGCCGCATTGATACAGTCGTCGTACTGCCCGGCCTGATAGTTGCTGTAGGCCTGCATCAAGAGCGCCTTGCGCGCCCAATCCGAATATGGATTTTCGCGGTCGACCTGATCGAACTTTTTCGCCGCTTCCTTGTAATCCTGCTTGTCGTTGAGCAGGAACAGGCCCTCGTTATAGAGCCGGTCGGCCGGCGTATCGGGAACGTAGTCTTCGTCCTTGTGGAACAGGCTGCAGCCCATCACCGGCGCGGCAAGCAGCACCAGCGCCAGCCCACGCGTCAGCGTGCGCAGCCTGAAACCGGATCGTCCCGACCCTCGTCCTCGCAGCGTCATGCGTTGATATGCGTCCCGGTCCCGCGATGCGTCCGCTCGATGATGCGCGCCAACGTCGGCCCGGCGCACGCTCTACCACAACCCCTCGAAGGGGTGTCAGTATCGCCGACAATCGGCCCGGAATAAGGCGGAAAAGTTAAGCAAATTCAGGAGACATCCGGCCCGTATGCCGGTGCGGCGAAAGCGGCCGAGAGTTCGGCGTGGCCGCGCGCGCTGCGGCGCGCCGGCTGCGGCATTTCGACATAACACCAGGCGCTGGCATCGGCCATCAGGGCGGACACGACCGCATGGTTGAGTTTGTGGCCGCCGCGCACCGAGCGATAGACGCCGAGCAACGGCGCGCCGGCAAGCGCCAGATCGCCGATCGCATCCACGATCTTGTGGCGGACGAATTCGTCGGGGAAGCGCATGCCATCCGGATTGAGCACCCGATCCTCGGCGACCACGACCGTATTGTCGAATGAGGCGCCGAGCGCATAGCCTGCGCTCCACAGCTTGGCGACGTCGCGCATGAAACCGAAGGTCCGCGCACGAGCGAGTTCGCGCCGGAACACGTTCGGCGCCACGTCGATTGCGCAGCTCTGACGCCCGATCAACGGATGATCGAATTCGATTTCGGCCTCGATGCGCAGGCCGCGCAAGTTCGGCCGCAACTCACCATAGCAGCCGTCCTTGCCCACCCGCACAGGCTTGAGCACCTGGATATAACGCCGCGGCGCCCTCTGGGCCGCGATGCCGGCATGATCGATCGCCGCAACAAACGGTGCAGCGCTGCCATCCATGATCGGAATTTCGGCGCCATCGACTTCGACCAGAGCGTTGTCGATGCCGAGGCCATGCAACGCGGCGAGCACATGTTCGGTGGTCGATACGGCCGGTCCGCTGCGATCGCCCAGCACGGTGGCGAATTCGGTCGCGGTCACCGCACGATAATCGGCCTTGAGTTCGCGATCCTGGCGATCCGGTGTGGCGGTGCGCAGAAAAAGAATGCCCGTGTCGGCTTCGGCAGGATGAATTGTCAGGGTCACGGGCGCACCGGAATGGACGCCGATCCCCGTCACGGTCGCTTGATCTCGCAGGGTTGTCTGCCTGCTGGCGTGTTCGCCCCAGATCATGCCCTCGTCCCACACCCTAGGGCCACATTGTGCACGCACAATAATGGCCGACCCCGTCGTCGCGAGGGGAGCAATCGTCGGATTGCCGATACCAGGGAGGGCCACCGGACCCGCCAAAAGCTCGCACCCCGACACAACCCCACTGACGCCGGTAACATTAACGGGGAAGCGGTTCGCGACCAACTCACGGTTTCTTACCAAGTGTTACCACGATCTGGCCGCAGTCTGGGCGGTACGATGGCGCAATACCCTCTGCGGCTGCAAATCTGCCGCAGTGCGGCTGCGCCGTCTAATCTGAATGCCAATACTATTGCTGATACCCGGCGGCCCTCACAGCGGGCGGTTGCAATATGATAAAAGCCGCGATTTTCAGTCACTTTGTCACAATCGGCGCCGGTGCCTAGCGGCGGCCTGGGCGCGGGCGCCCAGGCCATGGTGTGACAGCCAGACACCGGCCGGTGACCGCCTCAGTGCGCCTGCCGGCGCAGGAAGGCAGGGATCTCAAGTTGATCCTGCTCCTCCTTGTTATGCACAGGCGCCTGCCGGCCGTGCTGGTCGAGACCCTGCGGCGCCGACCGCTTGGCATACTCGGATACCGGCTCGGGGCGCGGTTCGGCGGGCCGGGGCATCATCGGACGGCCCGGGAGGCGCTCCATAGCCGGCGCGGGCTGCATCATCCGCTGGGCCGGCGCTGGGGGCGCCTCTTCCTCCTTGACCTGTTCGCGTCGGCCGAGACCGACGGACGCGAGCCGCTCCAACAGCGATTTTCGCCGCCCAGGATGCTCCTCCTGGGGCAGCTCGCCGCGCCAGGCGCGAATCTCGTTTTGGGCCGGAATCGGCAGTTCCTCCAAGCGCGGCATCCGCGGCGCGCGCACCGGTGCCCGCTCCGCCTGCGGCGGAATGAAGTCGCCGGTGTCCTGCGCCTCTTCGGTGCTGCTGGGAGCCGGTTGCAGCAAGAGCGACGGATTGAGCGAGAGCGGACGGATGTTGACGTCCTGCACCGCCGATTCGATCGCCACCCTGGCCGCCGATTCGATCGAGGCGTTGATCGAGGCCGGCGCCGCGGCAGCCACAGGCGCCGCGGGGGCAGGTGTCGCAGCGCGCAGCGGCTGCATGATCGTGCGCGGCTGCTCGCTCCGCTCGATCCGGTCGAGGATGTGCTGATTCTCTTTGCGCAAACCCTCTGCGATTTCGGTGATGCGCGCGCCCGCCGCCGCGAGATTCGGCGCCGGCACGGTCCGCTGCGCGGCGACAGCCTGATCGATGCCGGTCGCCACGACCGAAACCCGGATGATGCCGTCGAGGCTTTCGTCGAAGGTGGCGCCGACGATGATGTTGGCGTCCTGATCGACTTCCTCGCGGATGCGGGTCGCGGCTTCGTCGACCTCGTAGAGTTTGAGATCGCGCCCGCCGGTGATGGAGATCAGCAGTCCCCTGGCGCCCTTCATCGACGCATCGTCGATCAGCGGATTGGAGATCGCCGCCTCCGCCGCCGTCAGCGCGCGCTTGTCGCCCTCGGCTTCGCCGGTGCCCATCATGGCCTTGCCCATCTCGCGCATGACCATGCGTACGTCGGCAAAGTCGAGATTGATGAGGCCTTCCTTGACCATCAGATCGGTGATGCAGGCGACGCCGGAATAGAGCACCTGATCGGCCATCGCGAACGCATCGGCGAAGGTGGTCTTCTCGTTGGCGACGCGGAACAGATTCTGATTGGGAATGATGAGCAGCGTGTCGACGCTCTTGTGCAGCTCGGTGATGCCGTTTTCGGCAATCCGCATGCGGCGCTGGCCTTCGAAATGGAACGGCTTGGTGACCACGCCGACGGTCAGGATACCGGCCTCGCGCGCCGCCTTGGCGATGACCGGCGCCGCGCCGGTGCCGGTGCCGCCGCCCATGCCTGCGGTGACGAACACCATGTTCACGCCCGACAGGTGATCGCGGATTTCGTCGAGCACTTCCTCGGCCGCGGCGCGGCCCACTTCCGGCGCCGAGCCGGCGCCCAGACCCTGGGTCACCTGCACGCCCATCTGGACGATGCGCTCGGCCTTCGACGAGGTCAGCGCCTGAGCGTCGGTGTTGGCGACGACGAAATCGACCCCCTGCAGGCCGGCAGTGATCATGTTGTTGACGGCATTGCCGCCGGCGCCGCCGACGCCGAACACGGTGATGCGCGGCTTCAGTTCATGGATGTCGGGGATGTTCAGATTGATGGTCATATTTGCCTCTTCTTCCTCGCACGGACGCTCTCCGCGCCCTGCCCCGACCGGTCCGCCACCGGCCGCTCTGAGTTTCTAGCTTGCGAGCTGGGGGCCATCAGAAGCTCTCGCGAAGCCATTGTCCGACGCGGGCGAAATAGCCGCCCGAGCCGTTCATCACGTACCGCTTGCGGCGCAGCTCGAAATGTTCGAGATGCGCCGCTTGCGGATAAACCAGAAGACCCGCCGCCACGGCGAACGCTGTGCCTTTGGCGGCATCCGACAGACCGGCAATGCCGAGCGGCCGGCCGATTCGCACCGGACGATTGAGAATGCGCGAAGCCAGATCGGGCAAGCCCGTCAGTTGCGCGGCGCCGCCGGTGAGGATCACGTGTCCGCGCTGCTCGGCCGCGAACGGCGAGGCGGCGAGACGGTCGCGCACCATTTCGAGGATTTCTTCGGCGCGCGGCTTGATGATGTGACCGAGCGTCGCGCGCGACACGAATTGCGCGGCTTCGCGCTCGTCGTCGCTGAGCGGCGGCACCGTGATCATATCGCGCTCGTCGAGGCCGCCGATCAGCACGCTGCCGTAGAGCGTCTTGATTCGCTCGGCGTCGGAAATGCGCGCGTTCAATCCGCGCGCGATATCCATCGTGATGTGCTGGCCGCCGAGCGCGAAGCCTTCCACATGCACCAGCCGGCCGCTGATGAAGACGGCCATCGTGGTGGTTCCGGCGCCGAGGTCGACCACGGCCGCGCCGAGATCGGCCTCGTCGTCGGCCAGCACGGCGAGGCCGGCCACATAGGGGCTCGCCACCATGGCCTCGACGGCGAGATGGCCGCGCTCGACTGCAAGCATCAGATTGCGCGCCGCCGCGATATCTGTCGTCGCCACGTGCATATCGACGCCGAAGCGGCTGCCCAACATGCCGCGCGGATCGCGGATGCCGTCGGTGCCGTCGATCGAGTAGCCGACCGGCAGCGAGTGCAACACCGCGCGGCCGTCGCGCAGCGAATGCCGGCTGCCGGCCGCGAGCACGCGCGCGATGTCGCCTTCCGAGACGGTCGATCCGGCGACGTCGACATCGGCGGCAAACAGCTCGCTGGCAAGACGCCCGGCCGAGATCGACAGCACTACGGATTCGATTTCGACCGAGGCCATCTGTTCGGCCGCATCCACCGCCAGACGGATGGCTTCTTCGGCCTGGGCAAGATTGACCACACCGCCGCCCTTCATGCCGCGGGCCTCGGTGTGACCGAAGCCGATGACTTCGACCGCATGAGTCCGGCGGGTCAGGACCTGCTGCGGCGGATGTGGCCGCAGCCGGGCGATGAGGCAGGCGACTTTGCTCGAGCCCACGTCAAGCGCCGCGACCAGTGCGCTGCGTCGCGGCGAAATCGGCTTCATCTTCGGCGTGAGGCCATAGTGGAGGGCGCTCATGCGTCACCTCCCTTCTTTTTCTTTTTGGCCGCGTCTTTCAGCGCCGCGGCGCGGGCCTGCGCAGCGGAATCCGACAACCGCACCGTCACACGGTCCGGCAAGCGCAGATCGACAATCGTGATATCGCGCGACAACAATTTTTTGTCCCGGTCGAACGTCACCAGGTGGCGCAAGGCCACCGCAGGGTCGTTTTCCGGCAGTTCCACGTCGATGCCGTTCTTCAGAAGTACGTCCCACCGCCGCTGCGCCACCAGGATCGACGCCCGCACCCGCGAGGCGATCTCGGGATAGCGCACGAGAACATCCAAAAAGTCCTTGGCTTGGCGCTGCGCGCCTTTGCCGACCACAAGCGGCAACTTGACGTAACGGCGCTCGACATACGGTTCGAGCACCGTTCCGTCGGCGGCGATGACCTGAACGCGGCCGTCCTTCTGCCACAGGGCGAAGGCGTGCCGTTCGGTAATGGTGATTTGCAGGCGATCCGGATAAAGCTTGAGTACCGCCGCATCGGCGATCCAGGGATTCGCCATCAGTCTGGCGCGCGCCGCATCGGCGTCGAGGAACAACAGCGAAGCCCGGCCGGTCACGCCGGCGGTCGCCAGAATCTCCTCACGGCTGACTTCCTTTTCGCCCGACAGCGAAACCTCGGCGATGCGAAAGCCGAGCGAGTTGGCGGCCGCGTCGCGCGCGTCCTTGCCCCAGTCGATGACCTCCGGCAGGTGCTGGCCCTTGATCACGCCGTAGCTCAGAGCGGATGCGACCAGCAGCAGCGATGCGGCGATACCAACGCCGCGCCGCGGCGGCAGACGGACGATCCGGGCGAGCCACCGCCGGCTCTGCCAGTGAGCGCCGGCAAGCCACGCCGGCAGCCAATTTTCGACCGCGACGCGCGGAAATGTCGGCAGCCGCGCGCGCAAGCCGCGGCGGCGGCTTCGCGCATGGCGCTGCACCGGCTTCTCAAGCATCCTGCCGACCGAATCCCCAACAGGCCTCGACCGCGTCAGCGGTTGGTCGAGGCGTCCTCCACCATCCATCGCACCAGCTCATCGAACGTGATGCCAGCGTATGCAGCGAGCTCGGGCACGAGCGAAGTTTCGGTCATGCCGGGCTGTGTATTGACTTCAAGACAAACGAGCTCACCCGTCCCCCGATCGTCGTAGCGAAAGTCAGCGCGGCTTACGCCGCGGCAGCCGAGCGCGTTATGGGCAGCCAGGGCGAGTCTGCGGACTTCCTGGTAAACATTTGGTAAAACGGGCGCGGGTAGGAGGTGTTTTGATCCGCCGGCGGCGTATTTTGCCTCGTAATCGTAAAACCGGGTGGTCGGCTCGATCTCGATGACATCGAGCGCGCGGTCGCCGAGTACCGCGCAGGTCAGTTCCTTGCCGGGGATGTAGCGTTCGAGCATGACTATGTCGCCGAATGCCCAGTCATCGCGATAAAGCTCCTGGGGCGGGTGCGGATGTGATTCGGTGACGATGAAAACGCCGACGCTCGACCCCTCGGCGATCGGTTTGATGACATAGGGCGGGGGCATCAGATGGCGTTTCGCCGCCTCGGTGCGGTGGACCAGAAGCTCCTCAGCGACCGGGACTTCTGCGGCCCGAAACAGCTTTTTGGCGTAGTCCTTGCGCATGGCGACGGCCGAGGCCATCACGCCCGAATGGCTGTACGGAATGCTGAGAATCTCAAGGAGACCCTGCAGGGTTCCGTCTTCACCGGGGCGGCCGTGCAGGACGTTCAGCGCGACGTCGGGCTTCGCGGCGGTCAGCGTCGCGGCGATATCCGGGGTTACGTCGATCCGGGTGACCCGGTAGCCGCAGCGTTCGAGCGCGTCGGAACACGCCTTTCCCGAGCGCAGCGAAACCTCCCGCTCGGCCGACCAGCCTCCCATCAGAACGGCGACGTGCTTGGCACTGCTCAAGCGTTCACCTCAGCCGCTCCGTCTGATTCGCGTCGTCGCTAATAGAATCGACATTTGGCGAAACGTCGAGTGTTTCTGCGGATTTTTGGTGGCTTTGGTGTCGGCCAGGCGACCGAAGCGGCACGCCCGCAGGGTCCGCGACCATTACTGGACGCCAATCCGCTTGATCTCCCATTGGAGATCGACGCCGGAATTGTCCATCACGCGGCGGCGCACCGTTTCGCCGAGTGATTCGATATCGGCGGCGGTGGCGTTACCAAGATTGATCAGAAAGTTGCAGTGCAGCTCCGAGACCTGGGCGTCACCGACACGCAAGCCGCGACAGCCGGCGGCATCGATGAGCTGCCAGGCTTTCTGACCAGGCGGGTTTTTGAACGTGGAACCGCCGGTGCGGGTCTTGATCGGCTGCGTGGCGCCACGCGACTGGGTGATGCGTTCCATGTCGGCCGCGATGGCGCCCGGATCGCGCTTTTGGCCGGCAAACAAGGCCTGCGTGAAAATGTAATCCTCGGGCGCGCCGCAATGCCGGTAGGCATAGTCCATATCGGCGTTGCGCAAGACGTGAACGCGGCCAGCCCGGTCGACGGCGCGCGCCTCGACCAGCGCATCCTTGGTCTCGCGCCCGTAAGCGCCGCCATTCATGCGCAAGGCGCCACCCACCCCGCCTGGAATACCGCACATGAACGCCAATCCGGCGATGCCGGCCTTCTGCGCCGCCTGCGCGACCCGCAGATCGGGAACGGCGGCCCCGGCGCGGACACTGGCAGCTTCAATCGCGATCTCGTTGAAGCCGCGGCCGAGCCGCACCACCACGCCCGGCACGCCGCCGTCGCGCACGATCAGATTGGAACCGAGGCCGACGACCATGACGGCGATGTCACCCGGCAGGTTCGCAAGCAAATAAGCGAGGTCGGCTTCATCCTCCGGCATGAACAGGACTTGTGCCGGACCGCCGACGCGAAACCACGTCAGCCCGGCAAGAGGCTGGTTGCCGAGCAAACGGCCGCGCAGCTCCGGCATCGCCACTTTCAGATCAGGAACGATGTCGGGGAAGCTCATGCACTCCCCTCGCGGTTCATGTCGAGCCACGCCCCCAGCACGCTGCTGCCGGCGTCGCGCAGCACCGGGCCGAGCGTACGCGCCTGATCGCGCAGAGTGCGCGGATCGATGCCGGCCTTGCCAAGTTCGACGGCGTGGCCGACGAGCCAGGCTTCGAGCCGCGCCGGTTCGGTCTCAAGATGAAACTGCAGCGCCAGCTGCTCTCTCGCGCGCGCGAACGCCTGCACCGGACAATGTGCCGTCGAAGCGAGCAGCGTGCAGCCGGCCGGCAGCTCGCAATTATCCCCGTGCCAATGCAGCACCGGAGACGTTCCAAGCGATTGCAGAGCCGACGCCCGACCGGCCTCCGTCAAGGTCAGCGGCGCGTAGCCGATTTCCTTGACAGGTCCGGGGGCGACGCGAGCGCCGAGCGCCGCCGCCATCATCTGGGCGCCGAGACAGATGCCGAGCATCGGTTTGTTGCTGGCAAGACGGGCGGCCACTGCGGCGATCTCATGGCCAATGAATGGATAGGTGTTTTGCTCATAAACGCCGATCGGTCCGCCCAACACCACGACCAAATTCGGAGCAATAAGGCCATCGGCAGCGAACGGCTCGATCCCCGCATCATGATAGCGGATGTCATAACCGCGCGCGGATATGAGTGGACCTAAGAGTCCCAGATCCTCGAAGGCAACGTGCCGAACCGCGAGGCAGGTCTTTGTCATAGCGACTCCAATACTGCCTTCGTCCTTCCTCAGCTTCGCCTCTGCCACACCGTCGGATTCCGTCGACCGTGGAAGCATGAAACAACGGTGATATCCCAATCGGATACGCGATAGATCAAACTGTACGGGAATTTTGCAACTCGCGCGCGGCGATATTGTCGCCAGACAATCTGATATTGAAGCGGATTTTGTTGAACTGCCGCGAGCGTGCGGCTCACGGCTAAAACGAAGACCGGCCCCAGACCAGGTCTTTCTCGATCATACCAGTCGCCCGCTTCAGCAAGCTCTGCTTCGGCCTGCGGTCGAATTACAAGGTCACGGCTCACTTATAACGGGCCAACAAACGTGCTTTGGCATCCTCCCATGTCGATGCCGTGCTCGGATCACGCAGGTGCTCCGCATAACGCCTGTCGAGTTCTTCCTTTTGTTCGGTGGTCAACGGCGGCATCTCGTGCTGGGAGATGCTGTCCCACAAGTCTTCGACGAGTTCGATGCGCTCGTCAGGCGTCAGTTTCATCAATTCCGACCAAAGCTCGGCGCGACCCATGGCAGCCTCTCAAAGCAACTCGCCTAGTTTAATTAGGAGCGTATCCCCGGGCAACAAGTGCCGTTAAGATCCATGTCGCTTGTCCGATCACGCGCGCTGGCCAAGCGCCGCCAAATCGCCGGGCAGCGCATAAGCCCATTGCGTGATCGAGCCGGCGCCAAGGAACACCACGTAGTCGCCGGGCTCCGCCATGCCGGCAACCAGCGCGACGAGCTGCTCGGAGCCGTCGAGCGGAATGACGCGGCGATGGCCGTGGGTGCGCAGACCCTGCACCAGCCCGTCGCGATCCGCGCCGGCGATCGGCGCCTCGCCGGCCGGATAGACATGGGCGACGATCACGGCGTCGGCGTCGTTGAAGCAGGTGCAGAACTGCTCGAACAAAGCGGCGAGCCGCGTGTAGCGATGCGGCTGCACCACAGCGATCACCTGACCCTTGGTCGATTCGCGTGCCGCCCGCAGCACCGCGGCGATCTCCACCGGATGGTGGCCGTAATCGTCGATCACGGTGACGCCGTTCCAGGTGCCGGTGCGGGTGAAGCGGCGGCGCACGCCGCCGAAATCGGCGAGCGCCTTTTTGATGATGTCGTCGGCGATGCCGAACTCGTGCGCGACCGCGATGGCCGCAATTGCATTGAGCGCGTTGTGCCGGCCGGGCATCGGCAGCGCGATCTTGCCGATCTCGTGCACGGTCTGCCCGGCGCGATCGCGAAACAGCACCGTGAACAGCGATGTGCCGCCGGCGTGCGATATGTCGACGAGGCGCACGTCGGCCTGCGGATTTTCGCCGTAGGTGATGGTGCGCCGGTCCTCGATGCGGCCAACCAGATTCTGCACCACCGGATGATCGATGCACATCACCGAGAAGCCGTAGAACGGCACATTCTCGACGAAGGTGCGAAACGCGTCCTGCACCGCGTCGAACGTCTTGAAATGATCGAGGTGTTCCGGATCGACATTGGTGACGATGGCGACGTCGGCCGGCAGCTTGAGAAAGGTGCCGTCGGACTCGTCGGCCTCGACCACCATCCATTCGCCGGCGCCGAGCCGCGCGTTAGTGCCGTAGGCATTGATAATGCCGCCGTTGATGACGGTCGGGTCGAAGCCCGCCGCGTCCAGCAATGCCGCCACCATCGATGTCGTGGTTGTCTTGCCGTGGGTGCCGGCGATGGCGATGCAGCTTTTCAGCCGCATCAGTTCGGCCAGCATCTCGGCACGCCGCACCACCGGCAGGCGCTCGGCGCGCGCCGCGGCGAGTTCCGGATTGTCCCGTCGGATCGCTGACGACACGACCACGACACGCGCACCGGTGAGATTTTCGGCGGCGTGCCCGATCGCGATCGTCACGCCCTTGTCGCGCAGCCTTTTGACGTTGGCGCTGTCGGCAACGTCCGAGCCCTGCACCGTATAGCCGAGATTGACCAGCACCTCGGCGATGCCGCTCATGCCGATGCCGCCGATGCCGACGAAATGCACCGGACCGATGTCGCGCGGCAATCTCATGGGTGCTCCCGGAACCCTCTCCTGCCCATCCCCCCGCAAAGGGGCGGCACCGAAAATATCTACTGAATTGCGCCCCGGGACGCCACCTTGAGCACCAGATCGGCGAGGCGGTCCGCGGCATCCAGCCGGCCGACGGATCGCGCCGCCGCGGCCATGGCTTGCAGGCGTGCCGGCGCCGCGGCAAGCGCGGCAATTTCGTCCGCGAGCCGTCGTGGTGTGAAGGTGTTTTGCGCGATGCGGAGCGCGCCGCCGGCCTGTTCGAGCACCCCCGCATTGGCGAACTGGTCCTGGTCGAGCGCGTGCGGCAGCGGCACCAGGATGGCGGGGCGGCCGATGGCGGCGAGTTCCGCCACTGTCGAAGCCCCGGACCTCGAGATCACCAGATGGCTCGCCGCCATCCGCGCCGGCAGATCGGAGAAGAACGGAGCGACTTCGGCGGCGACGCCAAAGCGGGCGTAGGCGTCCCGGACCCGGCCCAAATCCTCCTCGCGCGCCTGCTGCACGATGGCGAGTAGGCCTCGCACACTGGGGTCCAGCAGCCCGATCGCTGCGGGGACGATGTCGGCCATGATCCGGGCGCCCTGACTGCCGCCAAACACCAGGAGCCGCACCGGCTTTACCTCCGCCGCATAAGGCGTTGCCGCCGCCGCAACGACCGCGGGCCGCACCGGGTTGCCGGTGAGCGTCGCTTTGCCGGCCAAGGCGGGTTCGTTGCGGAAAACGTCGGGAAATGTCGTGGCGATGGCCGACACACGCGGCGCGAGGAACCGATTGGCGCGGCCGATCACGGCGTTGGCGTCGTGAATGAGGCTCGGGACACCGCGCCAGGCTGCCGCCAGCACCGGGGGAATCGTTGGATAGCCGCCGAAGCCGATCACGGCGGCAGGCCGCAGCCGGCCGACCAACGCGAACGCCTGGAACACGCCGATGCCGAGCAAGGCCGCGGTCCTTGAGACAGCGAGCGGGTTTCGCCCGCGCAGCGTCGCGCTGGAGACGATGTGAATCGCATCGTCGGCGAAGGCGCCGCCATAGCGCGCCGCGCGATGATCGGTGGCGAGATGGACTTTGGTGCCACGCCGGTCGAGCGCCGACGCCAGCGCCTCGGCCGGGAACAGATGTCCGCCGGTGCCGCCGGCCGCCAGCAGAACCGGTGCCGTGGCCACCCGGTCGGCCGGCTGGATCACACCCGGCTCCCGGCGATCACGAGTTCACCGGGCAACTGCGCACTCGGCCGTTCGCGGGTGAGCGCAACCAGCATGCCCATGCCGAAAGCCAGCGAGATCAACGACGAGCCGCCATAGGAGATGAACGGCAAGGTCATACCCTTGGCCGGCATGAGATGAAGATTCACCGCCATGTTGATGGTCGACTGCAGGCCGAACAGGATCGCAAGACCCGATGCGGCAAAACGGGTGAATGGATCGTCGTTGCGCATGGCTTTGCCCAGGGCGCGGATGACGATGAAGGCGAACAGCGCGACCAGAATAAGGCAGAGCACGACGCCGAATTCCTCGGCCGCCACCGCGAAGACGAAATCGGTGTGGCCCTCCGGCAGGATGCGCTTGATGGTGCCCTCGCCCGGACCGCGGCCGAACCAGCCGCCGCGGATGAAGGATTCGGTGGCGATATCGACGTTGAACGAACTGGCGGAGCTGGGATCGAGAAAGCCCCTGATGCGCTGCGCCACGTGCGGAACGGTGTAGAACGCGGTCAACAGGCCGACGCCGGCCGTGGCGGCGAGCCCGACGATCCAGACAAAGCGCATTCCCGCCATATAGAGGAGCGCGCCCCACACCAGCGCGATCAGCATGGTCTGGCCGAAGTCGGGCTGAATCACAAGCAACGACACCACGACGATGAGCAGCACCAGCGCCAGAAAGTTTGCCGGCATTTCCGGCCGCTTGGCCGATTCGCCGAACAGCCACGCGATCAGGATCACGAAGGCCGGCTTGAGAAATTCCGACGGCTGTATATTGACGCCGAGGATCACCAGCCAGCGCCGCGCACCCTTGATCTCCGCGCCGAAATAGGGCGTCGCCGCGACCAGGATGAGGCTCACGAAAAACACCACCAGCGAGATCTGGCGCACCTCGCGCGGCGACAGAAAAGACGTGCCGAACAGCACGGCGGCGGCCGGGATGAGAAACAGCACCTGCCGGTCGACGAAATGGAAGGGGTCAAGTCCGATGCGGGCGGCGACCGGCGGACTTGCGGCCAGGCACAGCACAATGCCGCCGAGCATCAGCGCAGCCAGCGCCGCCAGCGTCAGACGGTCAACCGTCCACCACCAGTCGTTAAAGGCCGAGCGTCGCGCGCGGGAGCCCATGACCCCTCCCAAGGACTTATCGTCGAGAATCCCCGCCCAGTGGTGACACCGCGATGGTTTAAAGGGGATTAAGAATTTGCCGAACTGATCCCCGGCAGCGCCCGGACCAGGTCGCGGAAGGCGTCGCCGCGGATCTCGAAATTGCGATACTGGTCGAACGACGCGCAGGCCGGCGAGAGGAGAACGACCGGCTCCGGCGCCCCGGAGGCTGCTGCATCGCGCACCGCCCCCGCCAATGCCTTGTCGAGCGTACCGTCGATCTCGTGCGCTACGGCTTCGCCAAGCGTCGTGGCAAACTCCTTTGCTGCCTCACCGACCAGATAGGCCTTGCGGACGCGCGGAAAGAAATTGCGCAGCGATTCGATGCCGCCGGTCTTGGGCTTGCCGCCCGCGATCCAGAAAATATCGGAGAAGCAGGCCAGCGCCTGCGCCGCCGAATCGGCATTGGTGGCCTTGGAATCGTTGACCAGAAGAATTTTGCCAAGGCGGCCGACCTGCTCCATGCGGTGAGCAAGGCCGGGAAACGAGCGCAGACCGGCCTGAATGGTTGCCTGATCGAGACCGAGCGCCAGCGCAGCCGCCACAGCGCACGCGGCGTTCTGCGCATTGTGAACGCCGCGCAGCGAGCCGATGCCGGACAGATCGGCGATCGCGGCGTTGCTGCCATCCTTGGCACGGATGATGTGCGCGCCCACCGCGTACATCCCATCGGCTAATTCGTGCCGCACCGAAACGCGCACGAGGCGCTTGCCGGACGGCGCGAGCCGTTCCGCAATGGCGCTGCACCATTCGTCATCGACGCCGACGATGGCGGTACCGTCGCGCGGTACGCCGGCGACGAGGCGCTCCTTCACCGAAGCATAGTGCGCCATGGTGCCGTGCCGATCGAGGTGGTCCTCCGACAGATTGATCAGAATGCCGACGGAGGGATCGAGCGAAGGCGCCAGATCGATTTGATAGGACGAACATTCGATCACATGCACGCGCAAAGATTTGACAAGACTTGCAGCGGGCGGCTCGAGCGACAGGATCGCGGTGCCGATATTGCCGCCGATCTGCGCATCCATGCCGGCCGAAGCGACGAGGTGCCCGATCAAGGCCGTCGTGGTCGATTTGCCGTTCGTGCCGGTGATGGCGACAAACGGCGCGCCGGGGGCTTGTCGCGCGCGCTCGCGGCAGAACAGCTCGATGTCGCCGATGATTTCCACGCCGGCCTCGCGCGCGCGCTGCACCACCCAGTGCGGCGCCGGATGCGTGAGCGGTACGCCGGGGGCGAGCAGCAGTGCGGCGATCCGCGACCAATCGATGGCGTGCAAGTCAGCGGTCGGAATGCCGGCGGCGTTGGCCTTGGCGACGCCCTGTGCATTATCGTCAAAACCAACAACCTCGCCGCCGCCGGCCAAGAGCGCACTCGCACTCGCCAGCCCAGAGCCGCCCAGACCGAACACCGCGACCCTTTTGCCCGCGAAGGCCGTGATCGGAATCACGACGGCGCTACCTCAGCTTCAGCGTCGAAAGACCTGCAAGCGCCAGCACCACGGAGACGATCCAGAACCGGATGACGATTTGCGGCTCGGTCCAGCCGAGCTGTTCGAAATGATGATGGATCGGCGCCATCTTGAAGATACGCTTGCCGGTGAGCTTGAACGACGCCACCTGCACGATGACCGATACCGCCTCGAGCACGAACAGACCGCCGATGACCGCGAGCACCATCTCGTGCTTGGTGGCGACCGCCACCGTGCCGATCATGCCGCCGAGCGCCAGCGAGCCGGTGTCGCCCATGAAAATCGAGGCCGGCGGTGCGTTGAACCAGAGAAAGCCGAGCCCGGCGCCCACCACGGCGCCGCACACGACCGCAAGCTCGCCGGTGCCCGCCACATAGTGAATTTGCAGATAGTCGGCGAAGACGGTGTTGCCGCACAGATACGCGATCATGCCGAAGCTCGCGGCCGCGATCATGACGGGCACGATGGCGAGTCCGTCGAGCCCGTCGGTCAGGTTCACCGCATTGCCGGCGCCGACGATGATGAACATGGCGAAGATGACGAAGAACCAGCCCAGGTTGATCACCAGCTCCTTGAAGAACGGGAACACCAGCGACGTCGCGAAGGTCGGCAATGTCGGCACCTGCGCGAGCTTGACCAGGATGACGCAGGCGGCGCCGGCGATGACCGCCTCGGCCAGCAGGCGGGCGCGGCCGGAAAATCCCTTGTGGGCCTGTTTGGTGACTTTCAGATAGTCGTCATAGAAGCCGACCAGGCCGAAGCCCAGCGTCACCAAAAGCACCACCCAGACATAGCGATTGGCGAGATTGGCCCACAGCAGTGTCGACACCAGCATGCCGGACAGAATCATCAGTCCGCCCATGGTCGGCGTGCCGGCCTTGGCGATGATGTGCGACTGCGGTCCGTCGGGACGAATCGGCTGGCCCTTGCCCTGGAAGATGCGCAGCCTTCCGATGATAGCCGGGCCAAACATAAAGACGAACAGCAGCGCGGTGATGATCGCGCCGCCGGTGCGAAAGGTGATGTAGCGAAAAACGTTGAGGACTGAAAGTTTGTCCGATAGATCGACCAACCAATAAAACATCGTATCAACCCTGCGCGGACGCGCCTTCAAGCGGCTGCGCTTTAATTGTTCTGTCGAGCGTATCCCGGTGCGGATACGCGCGTTGCAGGGCCTTGACGATAGGCGCCATGCGCGAGCCGAGCGAACCCTTGACCATGACGGCATCGCCGGCGCGAATGGCCGGCACAACCTGCGATTCGAGCGCTGTGGAGTCCACTGCATAGCCGCCGCGGCGGCCGGCGGGAAGCGCCTTCCATAAATTCTGCATCAGCGGCCCACAGCAGAACACGAGATCGACCGCGCCGGCGGTGACCTTTTTGGCGAGCGCGCGATGCAGCGAGGGCCCCGCAGTTCCAAGTTCCAGCATGTCGCCAAGCACCGCGATACGCCGCCCCTGCGGCCCGACTTGCGCCTGGCCGAGCAGCGCCAGCGCAGCGGCAACCGAGGCCGGATTAGCGTTGTAGCTTTCGTCAATGACCAGCGCCGCGCCACCGGGCAGCTCGATTTTGATCGGTGCGCCGCGACCACTCACCGGTTTCAGTTCCGCGAGCGCCAGGGCCGCGAGCGCGAGATCGGCGCCGGCCAGCACGGCGGTCGCCAGCACCGCGAGCGAATTGCCCACAAGATGACGGCCCGGCGCGCCGATCTTGTAGGTGAGTTCGGTTCCAAGGATGTTCGCCACCGCCGTCGAGCAATGCGGATGCAGCACACATTTGACGAGACGCGCATCGGCCTTCGGATGTTCGCCAAACGACACGATGCGCGTCACACCCGCCTCCTGCGCGCGGCGCTTGAGCTGCGCAAACTGGGCGATGTCGCGGTTGATGACCGCGACGCCGTCGGGATCGAGCCCGAGAAAGATTTCGGCCTTGGCCTCGGCGATCCTGTCGAGCGAACCGAAGAACTCGAGATGTACCGGCGCAATCGTCGTGATCAGCGCCACATGCGGACGCACCAGACGCGACAACGGCTCGATCTCGCCGGAATGGTTCATGCCCATTTCCAGCACCGCGTAGCGCGCGCTTGCCGGGCAGCGGGCGAGCGACAGCGGCACGCCCCAGTGATTGTTGTAGGAGGCGACCGAGGCGTGGGTTTCGCCGTCCTTCGACAGCGCGAGCCGCAGCGCCTCTTTGGTGCCGGTCTTGCCGACCGAGCCGGTGACGCCAATCACCTTGGCGTGCGTGCGGGCGCGTGCGGCTTTGGCGAGATCGCGCAAGCCGGCCAGCACGTCGCGCACGACAAGGAGCGGCGCGTCTTTGGCAAATTGCTCACGCCGCTCGGCTGCAACCACGGCAAGCCCGGCCTGCGCCGTCAGCGCGGGCGCGACAAAGTCATGTCCGTCGCGGCGGTCGGCGATGGCGAAGAACGCTTCGCCGGCCGCAACCGTGCGACTGTCGATCGAAATCCCGGATACCGAGTGCGGCAGCGCGCCTTGCCGTTCAGCGCCCATCGCCGCCGCCATCGCATCGATCGTCCACAGCGGCGGCGCGCTCATGCGGCGAGTTCTCCCAGAGCCGAGGCGACCGCCTCGTGATCGCTGAACTCTATGGTTCGGTCGCCGATGATTTGGCCGGTTTCATGACCTTTGCCCGCGACCAGCAGAATGTCGCCGCGGGAAAGCCCCGCAATTGCCGCCCGGATTGCCTCGCGGCGATCCCCGATCTCGGTAGCGCCCGGCGACGCCGCAAGAATAGCGGCGCGGATGGCGGCGGGGTTCTCGCTGCGCGGATTGTCGTCGGTGACGATCACCGTGTCGGCCTTTTCGGCGGCGACGGCGCCCATCAGCGGCCGCTTGCCGCGGTCGCGGTCGCCGCCGGCGCCGAACACGACAACGAGCTTGCCGGTGACGTAGGGACGCAGCGCCGCGATCGCCTTGGCGAGCGCGTCGGGCTTGTGCGCATAGTCGACGAAGATCGGTGCGCCGCGTTTTTCGCCGACAAGCTCGAGCCGCCCCTTGGCGCCGCGCAATGCGCCGAGCGTCGCAAACACCGCAGCCGCATCACTGCCCGTCGCTATCGCGAGACCGGCAGCGACCAATGCGTTTTCGATCTGAAACTCGCCGACCAGCGGCAAACGCACCTGAAAGCGCCTGCCGCCATGCTCGACGGTGAACCGCTGCGCAAAACCATCGATCGCCGCTTCGACAAGGCGAATGCCGGTTCCGGCGCGTCCGACCGTCATCACAGTTGCGCCCCGCGCCTTTGCGGCGGCCACCACCGCGTCCGCATGGTCATGATCGACTTGAATAACCGCGGTGCCCGTTGGCTCAAGCAAATTCTGAAACAGCCGCAGCTTGGCGTTGAGGTAGTCCTGAAAGCTCGGATGATAATCGAGATGGTCGCGCGTGATGTTGGTGAAACCCGCGGCGGCGATCCGCAGCCCGTCGAGCCGATGTTGATCGAGGCCGTGCGAGGACGCTTCGATCGCCAGATGAGTGACGCCGTCACCGGCGAGCTGATCGAGCGAGCGGTGCAATGCCACCGGGTCGGGTGTTGTCAGCGAGCCGTAAATTTCGCCCCGCGGCGAGACCACGCCGACCGTGCCGATGCTGGCGGCCTGATGGCCGAGCGCCGTCCAGATCTGCCGCGTGAAGGCCGCGACCGACGTTTTGCCGCTGGTGCCGGTCACCGCCGCGATAGTGGGTGGCTGGCGCGGATAAAATTTCGCCGCCGCGAGCGCCAGCGTGCGCCGGATGTTGCCGACCTGCACGAACGCGACGCCTGCGGGTAACGGAACTTGCGGCGGCCGGTCGGCGACGATGGCGGACGCGCCGGCCGCAAGCGCGGACGCCACAAAACGCATTCCGTCGGCCTTGCCGCCCGCGATGGCGACGAAAACATCGCCCGCTCGCACCGTGCGGCTGTCAGACGTAATGCCGCCGACGTCGATATCGGCGCTGCCTGCCGCGATTTCCGCATCAGCAGGTAGAATGTCGCGAAGCCTCATGGCTCGCCTTACCTGCTTTCCTTCAGCGAGGCCAGTATCAGCTGATCGGCCGGCGGCAGGTCCATGCGGGGCTCGATGCCAAGCAGCGGCGCAATGCGGGCGACGACCTTGGCGCCGGTCGGAACCGCGTTCCAGCCCGATGTCGTAAAGCCGTGCGTTTCCGGCGTCGCCTTCGGCTCATCGAGCATGATCAGCAGCAGGTAACGCGGATGGTCGGCCGGCAAGATGGCCATGAAATCGGTCAGCACTTTGGTCTTCGAATAACGGCCCCCCACCACCTTGTCGGCGGTGCCGGTTTTGCCGCCGATATAATAGCCCGGCACGTCGGCCTTCCTGGCGGTGCCCTTTTCGACGTTGAGCCGCATCAGATAGCGCATCATCAGGCTGGTTCGCTGCGAGATGACGCGCTTGCCGAGTTCTTTGGCCTCCTCGGGTGTGCGCTTGAGGAAGGTGGGCGGGATAAGGTAGCCGCCGTTCATGATCGCGGCGACGCCCATCACGGCTTGCAGCGGCGCCACCGACAAGCCGTGGCCGAACGCAATGGTGGCGGTGGTCAGATCGCTCCAGCGCCGCGGCAGGATCGGCTCGGCGCTTTCCGGCAATTCGGTGCGCAGCCGGTCGAGCTGCCCCATCTTTTTCAGGAAGGCCTGCTGCGCGCTGGTGCCGAGCGAAAGCGCAATGCGCGCCGCACCGATATTCGACGAATAATAGAAAATCTCCGGCACGGTCAGGAAGCGGTGCTCAGGGTCGAAATCGTGAATCAGAAACCGGCCCATGCGCAGCGGCATGCGCGCGTCGAACGACGAGTTGAGCGTGATCTTGCCGGATTCGAGACCCATCGCGACGGTGAAGGCCTTGAAGGTCGACCCCATCTCGTACACGCCGGTCGTCAGCCGGTTGATGCGCGACGGCTCGAGCGCCTGGCGCGGATCGTTCGGGTCGTAATCCGGCTCCGACACCATGGCGACGATTTCGCCGGTGTTGACGTTGAGCACGACTCCGGCCGCAGCGATCGCATGGAAGTGATCGCGGGCCTGGACGAGTTCGTCACGCAGCGCGTGCTGCACCCGCAGATCGGCGGCCAGCACGACCGGATTCTGCAGACGGTCGGTAGCAAGGCCCGCCATGTGCAGCGCCGCGAGGCCGTGGCTGTCGAGCCACTTCTCCATGCCGGCGATGCCCTGATTGTCGATGTTGACGTGGCCGATCAGGTGCGAAACTTCCGGGCCGTTCGGATAATCGCGCTTGTTCTCTTTGAGAAAGCCGATGCCGGGCAGGCCCTGCCGATAGATTTCCTTTTCCTGCTCCGGCGTGATGTCGCGCTTGAGCCACACGAAGCCGCGCTTGGACGAAAGCCGCGCGCGCAATTCGGTTGGATCGAGATCTGGCAGCGCGGCGGTGAGCAGTTCGACGGCCTCGTCGACATCGATGATGCGACGCGGCTCGGCGTAGAGCGACGGCACCCGCACATCGGTCGCGAGAATCTCACCGTTACGATCCGTGATGTCCGGGCGCGCGGTGGCGACCGCATCGTCGACGATGACGCGCTGCGGCGTGCGGCTCTCGGAAACGATTCCGAACAGCACGAGGCGCAATGCGATGACGCCGTAGACGACGACGAAGCCGACAATGGCCAAGCCCACCCGCGCGCGCGCCTTGGCGCCGCGGTCGACGTTGCGCCCGTACAGCATGACGCGCTTGAACCGCCGCAGCCAGGGCTCGGCGGGCTCGGCCGGCAACGGATTCGCAATCGGTTCGGCTGTCGCGCTCATTCGCTGCCCGTTCCGGATTGTGCCGGCGCTGCCGCCGGCGGCGCTGTGGACTTATCGGGCGTCTGCGGCGGCGCGGCGCCTTGCACAACGCTGCCCGTTATTTCGACCGGCACTTCCAGATGCTCGATCATGCCGCCGATCGGATCCTTGCTGCCCGGACGCATGTAATCGGGCGGCTGATCCGGCAAGTGATCGAGAGTGTCGAATTGCGTCGGCGCGATCGGATTCAACTTGAGAAAACGCTTGGCGAGATCCTGGATGCGGGCAGGATCGTCAAGCTCTCCCCAGCGCGCCCGCAGCTCCGCGATCTTGTCGCGCTCATGCCGCACCTGATCGCGCAGCTTGGCGAGGTGTTCGGCCTGAACCGTCGCTTCGTATTTGATGCGATAGACGTAGGCCGCAGCGAGAACGAGCGCGCCGATCACCATCAGATTGAGGATGCGCAAAATCACGGGCGCCCCCGAACCACGGCGGCGAGCGACGGCAGGCGCGGCAGGAGAGAGTCGATTTCGGCGGCTCGCGCGGCCGCGCCGGTGCGCTCGGCCGCACGCAGCTTGGCCGAACGGGCGCGGGCATTGGCGGCGATTTCGGCTTCGTCCGGCGTCTGCGGCCGGCGCGTCAGCACGCTAAACGTCGGCGCCGGCGCCGGCGTCAGCGGCCGGTGGCGCGACGCCGCGGGTGCGCGGCTCCGCTCGGTCAGAAAAGTTTTGACGATGCGGTCCTCAAGCGAATGAAACGCGATCACCACCAGCCGTCCTGACGGTTTCAGGATCCGCTCGGCGGCGGCGAGGCCATTGGCGATTTCGCCAAGCTCGTCATTGACGAAAATGCGCAGCGCCTGGAACGTGCGGGTCGCCGGATGAATCGCGCCCGGCCGCGCCGGACTGACGCGCGCCACGATCTCGGCCAGCGCTTGCGTCGTAACGATCACCCGCTCCTGCCGCACCTTGGCGATGGCGCGGGCAATGGCGCGGGAATGGCGCTCTTCGCCGAGCGTGAAGATGATGGCGGCGAGATCGCGCTCGCTGGCGCGCGCGACGACATCGGCCGCGGTCGGACCGTCGCCGCCCATGCGCATGTCGAGCGGTCCATCGTGGCGGAACGAGAAGCCGCGCTCGGCCTCGTCAAGCTGCATGGACGAGACGCCGAGGTCGAACACGATGCCGTCAACCGCGGCGGCGCCGCCGTGCGGCAGGATGGATTCCAAATTACTGAAGCGATCTTCGACCAGTTCGAGCCGACCCCCCGCCTGTTCGACGAGATCGGCGCCGCGCGCGATGGCGCTCTGATCGCGGTCGACGCCGATCACTCGCGCGCCCGGGGTGGCAAGAATTGCGCGAGAAAATCCGCCGGCGCCGAACGTGGCATCGACATAGAGGCCGCCGTCGCGGACGTTGAGCCATTCAATGGCGCGATGGACGAGCACGGGAACGTGACGAGCCAGTCCGCCAGCGACAGCAGAGCTGCCGCTGCCCGTCATCATTCCCGTGCTCCGAGCGGTTTTGGTGGTGCTTCCGCCGCCATTATCCGGGCGCCCAGCTCCTGCTTGAAGGCACGGACCTTCTCGGTGGCCTCCGCGAGTTCCGTGCGAAAGCGGCCAGGCTCCCAGATTCGAAATTTGTGACCGAGACCGACGAACGTGACCGTGTCGATGATTCCCGCATGGTTCTTGAGCGTTTCGGTCAAGACAATGCGGCCTTCGCCGTCGATCTTCAGCGTCTCGCTGGTCCCATAGAGCGCCAAGGCATATTGCTCGCGCTGATCCGAATAGGGCTGAAAACCTGCAATGAGCGCCTCGATCTCGTTCAGCAAGGCGTTGCCGCCGGCGTCGAGCGCCGGCCGGTCGAGCGCCGGATAGCAATACAGACCGTCGAAACCGTCGCGCGCCAGCACGGCGCGGAATGAAGCCGGAACCGAGACTCGCCCCTTGGCGTCCAGGCGGAGCACGTAATGGGACACAAACCGGTCCATTTCGCTCCTCTTCAAGCGGCGCATCGGCCCCAAGCAGGTGCCGCCCTCGGCCCGGGACCGGAGCACTTGCCAGCGTTGGGATAACGTGGGCTATCATGGGATTATATGGAACGTCAACGCGCGGCGGCGGCGAATGTGCAGCTTTCCTCGATTTTGATTAGCGAGCGTCAAGCTTAAGGAATGGTTGAAAAGCAGATGCCCGGACGAGGAACTCTTCAGGCGCGGTCCTCAGCGTTGAAGCGGCGCCGCGATGAACGCGCGCGCAGCAGAACGCGAGTGGCGCTGAGCCGAGGGCCACAGCCGACATCTGCCTGTCGCGCCCCCGACCTTCGTTGCATCCCGGCAACGCGTGTTGCCTTTTTCCACAGGCAAGGGTGCCAAGCTTTTGAATGGGCTTGTGCGCGATCCTCGGTAACCTAAAGTCACAGCATGGTGCGTGGTGCGTTTCTGCCGGATTCCTGCGTCGTAGCTGGCGTCGTGCCTTCGCCGAATTTTGGCGAGCGCAAGGACGGCCGTCGGCCCGATATGATTGTGCTGCACTACACCGGCATGCAGGACGCAGATGCCGCGCTCATGCTGTTGACCAGCCGCGGCAGCGAAGTCTCGTCGCATTATTTCATCTTTGAAGACGGCCGCATCGTACAGCTGGTCGAGGAAAACCACCGCGCCTGGCATGCGGGAACGGCGTTTTGGGCCGGTGAAACCGATATTAATTCCTGCTCGATCGGCATCGAAATCGTCAATCCTGGCCACGCCTACGGCTATCCGGAGTTTCCGACCCGTCAGATCGCGGCCGTGACGGCTTTGTGCCGCAGCATCTTTACCCGTCACACGATCCCGCCGATGCGGGTGCTGGCGCATTCGGATGTCGCGCCGTCGCGCAAGCAGGATCCGGGCGAAAAATTTCCGTGGCGCGTCTTGCACGATTCGGGCGTCGGCCATTGGGTGAGCCCGGCTCCGATTACCGAGAGTTCGGTGCTTTCGCTCGGCGATCGCGGCGACGCTGTCATGTCGTTGCAGCAATCGCTCGGCGAATTCGGCTACGGAATTCCGACCAACGGCATGTTCGACTCGACGACGCACGATGTCGTCGTCGCCTTCCAGCGCCATTTCCGGCCCCAGCGCGTCGATGGTGTCGCCGATCTGTCGACGCTCAAGACGCTGGCCGAGGTGCTCGCCCACCGCAATCGGCCGCGCAACATGGCGGCGCGGGTGCGCGCCTTCGAGCGGGTCGTTGCCGCCCCCGCCCCTTGACGGCGGCGGCGGGCGTCCCCATCCCTGTTTCCGTCAGTCGGCCGGACGGCCGCTCCGGCACTCACCGAAAGGTGGCCGGGGAGGAAAGTCCGGGCTCCATGGACAAACGGTGCCGGATAACGTCCGGCGGGTGCGAGCCCAGGGACAGTGCCACAGAGAACAGACCGCCGCGGCGCGTTGCGTATTAAGCCGCGGTAAGGGTGAAACGGTGCGGTAAGAGCGCACCGCGCCAGCGGCAACGCCGGCGGCACGGCAAACCCCACCGGGAGCAAGACCGAATAGGGACGGTGCGAAGGTTTTTGCGTCAAAAGCGCGAGAGTACTTCGGGGTCCTGTCTAGACCCTGCCGTCCGGGTAGGTCGCTGGAGGCGCCGGGCAACCGGCGTCCAAGAGGAATGGCCGTCACGCCTGCGGGTTAGCGCCCGCAAGCCATCCAAAACCCGGCTTATAGGCGGACTGACGCTTAACTTGAGGGCGCTCGGCGGAATCCCGCCGGGCGCCCGCCA
>DASZWK010000151.1:0-3893 GCA_035546235.1 Xanthobacteraceae bacterium
AGCGCGTGTTCAGCCGCGAGCATTGCCATCCTGCTCAACGCGCTGCGCGGCCTGCCGGCGCGTGCCGATGTCGATCTCGTCACCCAAGCCGGCTTGCGGACGCAACTCGGCGACGCGCGTTGGACGGCCGAAACCGGGCAAGACGGCTCCGGTGTTACGTTCAAGGAACTGGTCAAGGTTGTTGGGCAGAGTCTGCAGGCTTACGGATTGGGAAGTGACGAGGCCGAGGTGTTCAAACCGGCCGACGCATCGGACGAGAGCCTGGCCAAACTGCAGCGCCTGCTCGCCGCCAACGAGCATTCTGGCAAGGACATCGCGCTGATGTATTTCAATCAGGGCGTCCTCACCGGCGACTGGGACGGTCCCCACATCTCACCAATCGGCGCCTACGACGCGCATCGTGGCCGGGTGCTCGTCATGGACGTCGACCGCCGCTTTTACGTACCTTACTGGTCACCGCTGCGCAAAGTTTTGGAGAGCATGCTCAAACCCGCCCCGGCGACGTTCGGACCGCTGGCGGGCGAAACCGGCGGCATCGTCTGGGTGCGGCCTAAACGGCATTAGGGCAAAGCCGGAGCACCTGCCTTGAGCAGCGGCGTCCACTTGGCGATTTCGGCCTGCAGAAAATCACGAGCGCCCGCCGGCGTGGCGAGCGCGGGCGGCACGGTCTCTTGCCCCACCGCGACTGCCCGGCGCTGGAAATCCGGATCGTTCAGCGCGGCGCGCAACGCGCCATTCAGACGCTCGACGATCGGCGCCGGCGTTGCCTTCGGCGCGTAGAGCGCGCTCCACACCTGCATGGCGACATTGGGCAAGCCCTGCTCGGCCAGGGTCGGCAGGTCAGGCAGAAGTTTTGCGCGGGCGTCGCCGACAATGCCGTAAGCCTTGACCCTGCCGGCCTTGGCTTGCACCGACGCGGTGATCACGGCATCGCAGACAATATCCGCTCGTCCCGCTGCCACGTCGATCATGGCGGGCCCGGTACCTTGATACGGGATCATGTTAAAGCGCGTCCTGAGCTGCCGCATCAGGAGCGACTCGCAGAGAAAGGACGGGCCGCCCGGCCCGGTGTTGGCGGCATTGATCCTTGGGCCATTGTTTTTCAGGTAGCCGACGAAATCTTTGAACGGCAAATTGGCGAAGGAAGGCTTCGCGACCAGCATGGTCGGCGAAAACACCGTTATGCCGAGGCCAATAAAATCGCGCAGCGGATCGTAAGCGAGATCCGGATAGAGCGCCGGACTGATCGCCATCGAGATGTTGGTGAAGAGCAGCGTGTAACCGTCCGGCGGAGCGTGTGCGGCACGTTCGGCGCCGACATTGCCTCCGGCGCCGCCGAAATTCTCGACAAACACGGCGCGGCCGAGTTCGCGCGACAGCACATCCGCCAAAATTCGGCCGGTGACGTCGGTCGGGCCGCCCGCCGCAAACGGCACGATCAGCCTGATCGGATGCGCCGGGTAGGTCTGCGCAACGGCACCGCCATGCGCCGCGACAACGCCGGCCAGAACCGCGGCTGCAAACAGAAACGCACGTCCGGCGAGCGGCATTGCTACGGCCTCGCTAATGCGCGACTGCGATGTGATTGGCGATGTGCTCGCCCGCCAAAAATCCGAGAACAAACGACTTGGAGATGCCGCCCACATAACCGGCGCGCGGGCCGCCTTCGAGTCCGGCGACCGGCGTTCCAACCGCGTACAGGCCGGGGAAGACGTTGTCGTCGGGCTTGAGCGCCTGCGCATGTTCATTGATGACGACACCGCCCATCGTGCCGGTGACGCCGGTGCAGAGCGGCACTGCATGGAACGGAGCGGTGTTGATCGGCATCGGCTTGTGCTTGCGCGTCGAGCGCGGCACCGCGAGACGACCGAACGCGCCGCTCGCCACCGCTTGATTGTGGTCGCGGATGGTTTGCACAAGCGCGGCAGCCGGCAAGCCGACCCGCACCGCGAGCGTTTCGATGGTGGCTGCGCTGGTCAGCTCGCCGCCAGCCTCCACCATCGCTCGATTGGCCGGCACAGTCGTGGTGACCCCGGGCTCCGCCCGCCAGATCGCATCGTCGACGATCAGGATCGCGCTCAGGGGATCGGGCAGTTGTGCCACGGCATTGGCCATGCACACGCCGCCGAGGCCCTCATCGGTGAAGCGCTTGCCGTCAGGACCGACCAGCAGGCCCAGTTCGGCGGCCGCATCGAGATGCGGATACGGCCAAAGCTGCGGATTGGTCATGGCGTTGCGATGGTGGATGTGGCCGTAGAACGCGCCGAAGCCGCCGATTGCGGCGCCGGCCGTTTCCGCCATGCGGATGCCGTCGCCCTGGGCGCCGGGCCCGACGCGGCACAGCACGCGATCCGCGCGCGGGGTAATGTATTGCGCAATCATGTCCCGATTGGCCGCGAAGCCGCCGTCGGCGATCACCACGGCCTTGGCGGCGATGCGCTGGCGGGCGCCGTCGCGGATGGCATCGACGCCGACGCAAGCGCCGTGCTCGACGGCCAGCGCTTCGACCCTGACGCCACGCATCACGGCGCCGCCACGTTCCGTGAGATTCTTCTCCAGCCGCTGCATGAACAGGTCGGGGCCACGATCTTGCCAATCCAACCCTGCGATCGCCCGCCGCGGCGGCGCCAGCACTTTCTGTCCCGGCTGATCGTGTTGCAACGCGCGCTGTACGAACGTCGCGCCCTGCTGCGACAACCAATCGATAGTACGCTTGCCGTTAGTTGCGAGCGCGCGGGCGACCGCCGGATGCGCGTTCGCGCCGCTGCCCTCCATGACGGCGCGGAAAATCCGATCAGGCTCCGCCATGATCGGCAGTCCCATAATATTGCCGACGCCGGTCGAAAACCGCGAGCTGCACGGATAACGCTGTTCGCTGCGCGCTTCGAGAACAGCCGCCGACAATCCCGCCTCGGCGGCGCGGCAAGCGGGGATCAGCCCGGAAAAACCGCCGCCGATGGTGACGACGTCAAATTGCATTGGCGCTCCCCGCAAATGAATTTCGAACGGCAACTATGCGCCAATGGGCCGCCGACCTTCAAGTTGTCCAATGCCTCAGCGGACGACACCGATGATCAGATACAGCCCCAGCAGCAGCAAGCCATCGAAGAAACAGCACCGGAAGATCAGCGGCGGCAGGCGCGAACGCAACGTCTGACCGAGCCACATGCCGCCGGTTGCGATCGCCAGCGCCGCGAGCGTAGTCGCGGCGAGCGAACCGCCGATCGCATCGGCACGCGCAACGTTCACCGCCAGCGCCAGCGTCGATACGGTGAACGACAGGCCGAGCGCCTTGAGAGCCGATGTGAGCGACGGCCCGGCCAGCATCTGCCAGACGTTTGTCAGCAATGACGGCAGCACCAGCACAGCCGCCGCCTCGACGGGACGCATGACAAGCACGAGCAGTCCCATCGAAATGGTCGGCAGCCCGAGACCGATCACGCCCTTGACGAAACCGGCCAGGGCGAACATCGCGAGTATGAAAGCAAAGACGCCCGCCTGCATGTTGCAGACGTGGCGCGCCGTGCCACGTTCCGCAATTTGGCATTTGCAAACGTTAGCTTCGCGCTGAGCGAAGATGCCGCCGAACCTGCTGCCCTCCCCGCGGGAGAGGAGGAGTAACTTATCGTCCCGATTTCGCCAGCGAATGCACCCAGCCGTGCATGCGCTTCTTGGCGTTGGCGATGTCGTCCTTGGAGAACCAGTCCTCGGGCTTGACCCTGTCGACCGGATAGACCGGCCGCAAAAAGTCGCTCTCGTATCCGAACGGCACGGTGGCATCGATGCCCATGCCGCCTTCGAAGCGCGTATTCGACGCGGTCCATTGCTGCCCACCCGCGGTCATGCGCTCTGCGGGCATGAAGGTCTGGCCACGGCCGCCGGGAATCGGATTG
>DASZWK010000152.1:0-10058 GCA_035546235.1 Xanthobacteraceae bacterium
CTGCCCTCCGAAGGCAGAGGTCAGGGGTTCGAATCCCTTCGGGCGCGCCACTTTCTGACAATAATCCGAGCCCAAGCTTCCAGCAGGTGGCCGCCGACGGGCTGCCGCAACGCATCGTCACTGATGCGGGACTCGATCCTCGGAGGTATTCCCACTCGCTTTTCCGATACCGCTACCGCCGGCGCCGAGAGCCTTGAGCTCGAGTGCGGCGGCGTTGCCTTCGATCAAGGTTTTCGGGCAGGCGTGCACCGCGACGCCGAACTGTCGCACCGCATCGTCCTTGGCGCCTTGCCGGAGCGCCCATTCGCCGGAATAGAAATTGGCCTCACAAACTTGGCCGGCCTTCTTGGCGGCATTCGGATCGTCAGCGGCGACAAGCACGGCGGCAGGCTTCATCTGGCCGAGATACATGCGGATGACCGGCGCGGGCCACTTTGTCATGTCGACTTTGGCAATGGCTTGCTGCAGCGTGCTCGGCATCTTGCTCCGCGCTTCGGCAATGTCGAGCCACAGCGGAGCGTAGGGATAACCCGGCGTAATAGCGATCGCCCGCTTGTAGTCTTCAATCGCCTTGGTCAGAGCGCCGGCATAAAGATTGGCGCGGCCCCGATTGAAATACGCGTCGAACTCTTGCGGATCGCCGCGGGCGGACTCGCTAAAGGCGGTGACAGCGCGGGCTAGATCGCCCTTCTCCATGTAGGCCAAGCCCTGAAGGTTGTAGATCTCGGCCACTTCCTTTGGATCGATGCGCATCGCCTGATCGTAATCGGCTAGCGCGTGCGCGATGTCACCTTTGTAGATATACGCCTTGCCGCGCGCCTCGTAGGCGCTCGCGGATCTGGCATCGAGCCCAATTGCCGCATTGGCGTCGGCGAGGGCGTGATCGAAATCGCTCTTTTGATCGTATGCAGCCGACCTGCCCGTGTAGGCGACAACCAACTTCGCGTCGTGTTGGAGCGCCGCGTTGTATTCGGCGATCGCGCGGTCGGGGTCCTCCCGGTCCATGTAAATGTCACCGCGACTGCTATAGGCAGCGGCCATATTCGGGTCGAGCCGGATCGCCGCGTCGTCGTCGGCCATCGCACGGTCGTCGTCGCCGACGGCAAAATATGCGGTGGCGCGTTTCTTGTAGAGGGCTGCGCGATCTTGCGGGCTGCCTTGCGCGGCCTCGATAAGCGCCGTGCAAGCCTTAACCTGCTGGTTCCAGTCCACTCCGGGCTTTCCCGTGCAACTCTGCGGCTGTGATGCCGGTTGCGCCTCGGCACTCATGGCGAACGCAATCGCTGCGGCGAAACCGGCAGTGCAGAGAAGCTGAAAGCGCATGAGTTCCTCGGGTCAGACGGATTGAACTCCACCTTAACACCGCGAGCGACGCGGTGACGAATCGCGTGCGATTCGTCCCTCAGCGCCGTGCGTCCTCTCTGCGTGGTGTCTTGCGACTGGCGCCGCCGCGCGGTGGCCGGCGCCCGTCATCACCATGGCTACTCCTGCGCAGCCGCTCGATGGTGGCTGTAAGTTGCGCGCGCAGTGCCGGCTCCGTGGCCCGCGCAAGGCTCGTTTCCAACGCTGCGACGACTTTGTCCATTTTTCAGTTCCTCAAGGCGCACTCGTTCAACGCCCCAAAGCCCAATACGTTTGCCGCAAGCGTCTTCAACTGTCAGTGACGGTTCATGCCGACCGCAGCAGTGGATGCAACCATGGCTAGAATGACAAAATTGGCGAACGTCGGACGGGCGACCCGTCCGAAGAGGCGCGTAACTCTATCGCCTCAAAGATAGCCTGGGCTCGGCGGCCGACCGCCAAAACCTGATTGGTAACCAGACCATTAACGCAAGTGCAACGATTGTGACGCACGATGCGCAGCGCAAACGACCTCACACATCCAGATACCGGTATGGCGACGACCGAATCCGTACAAGCATTCGATGCTCGGCTCGTGATGTATGGCCTCGACGATCGCGCGCGACGCGTCGTGGCGGAAACCTGGCCGGTCATTGCGCCGAGTCTCGATGGCGCCATCGAGGAAATCCTCGTTGCCACGATGGCGTTGCCGAAGATCCGAGATATCGTAGCCGCCAACCGGGCGCTGCTGCAAAAGCTCGAGGCGGCGCATTTTACGGCGCTGCTGGGCGGCAGCCTCGGCGCTCAATATAGCCAAACCTGCCGCGAGACGGTGGCCCAGGAGGCCAAGCTCGGCTTTGATGCGCGCTTGCGCAGCACGGCCGGAAGTTACGTGCTGAAGGCGGCGCTTGCGGCGCTTGCACGCAAGTACCGGTTTTCCTCCGCCAAGGTCGCGGATTACGGTTCGATCATCTCGCGAGTCATCAGCTTCGACGTGGCGAACGCCATGACACTGCACCGGCAAAGTGCCGAACAGGCAGCATTGGCGCGGCGCAATGTCATCGACGACGCTATCGCCGATTTTGCCAGCGCCATCGGCGATGTGGTTGCGGCGATCAAGGAAGCATCGGTCTCGTTGACGACGACGTCCGCCACATTGAATCAGGCAGCCGAAGACACACGAGGCCGGATGTCGGCCGCTTCGTCGGCCTCGACGGAAACGGCTCAGCGCATGGACGCCACCGTGACCGCGACCGAGGAACTGTCCGGTTCGATCGAGGAGATTGGCCGGCAAGCGACGCGGGGCCTCGCCATGGCGCAGTCCGCCGTCGGCGATGCCGAGCGCAGTCAGGGGGCCATTCGTTCGCTCGATTCAGCTGCCGAGCGCATTGGCTCCGTGGTCGAAGCCATTTCGGCGATCGCGGCGCAGACCAACCTTTTGGCGTTGAACGCCACCATCGAATCCGCGCGCGCCGGCGAAGCGGGCCGAGGCTTTGCGGTCGTTGCCGCCGAGGTCAAGACTCTGGCCAATCAGACCTCGCGGGCCACCGAGGACATTGCCCAGCAGATCGCCGCCATTCAAGACGCCACGAAGCGCTCGGTTGGGGAGATCGCCTCGATTGCGCGCGCCATCGGCGAACTCACCGGGGTGTCGACCAGCATTGCCTCCGCGGTGGAGGAGCAGACGGTGACGACCCGCAACATCGTGGAGAGCGTCCATGGTGCGGCCGGCCATACCGCGCAGGCTTCGGCCGAGATCGGATCAGTCGAACAGGCCGTGGCACTTGGCGCCGCGGCGGTGGGCGAAATCACCAATTGGACCGCCCAACTGTCCGCTCGCGCCAACGATCTGGAAGCCAAGGTGGCGACCTTCTTTACCCGGGTGCGCGCCGCGTAAAAGCGGGCGGGTCAGCGGAACTCCCCGCCGGCGTGCCATTGCCCGTCCGCAACGGATGCATGGCGAACGCCATTGCCGAAACCGGATGACCGGTGCCAGTGACCGAAGTCTGCGCGGGGGCGATTCCTGTCTCCGCCGCGACCGCCCCGCTGGTTCAGTTCTGCGTGGCGCATGCGGCTTCCGTGCAAGTGGCGATGCATGTCGCCACGAATGAATGGGCGGCCGTGCTGAAACGCGAAATGGCCGACGCCCATGTGGAAACGGGCGCCGACAGCTCCGCCGTGAAATCCGCCACCACCGCGCGCATCTGCGTCGCTCCGCAGGCACACAACGCAGGCCACGGCGACGGCTGCGAAAGTTGTAATCGATCGGAGCAGCATGGCAGGCCAATTCCGCATCGGAACGCCAGTCCATGGGCATTGTCGCGCGGGAGCCGATAAATTACGACGCCTGCGCCGCACAAACGCGTGCGATGGTTAAGTTATTATTCCGCCGGCTGCTTCGGCTTGGGTTTGAAGAACGTGTTCCGGAGATTGTCCCAGAGCACGATCTTGGCGCCGTTGCGATGCATGATCACGCTCTGTTGGATGACCGAGAGCGTATTGTTCCACGACCAATAGATGACGAGACCTGCTGGGAAGTGCGCCAGCATGAAGGTGAAGATAAGCGGCATCCACTTCATCACCATCTGCTGAGTGGGATCTGGCGATGCCGGGTTGAGCTTCATCTGCATCCACATGGTCACGCCCATGATGGCCGGCCAGAAGCCGAGATGCAGGAAGCTGCCGATCACCGGGAGTACTGTCGGATCGAACGGGATCAGACCGCCGAGATTGAAGATATTGGTCGGGTCTGGGGCGGACAGATCGTGGATCCAGCCATAGAACGGCGCGTGCCGCATCTCGATGGTGATGAACAGCACTTTGTAGAGCGAGAAGAACACCGGAACCTGAATGGCGATGGGCAGGCAGCCGGCCACCGGATTAATCTGTTCCTTTTTGTACAGCTCCATCATCGCCTGTTGCTGTTTCATCCGGTCGTCGGCGTAGCGCTGTTTGATCATCGCCACTTCAGGCTGCACGGCCTTCATCTTCGCCATCGACGCATAGGACTTGTTGGCGAGCGGGAAGAACAGCGCCTTCACCAGCACGGTGACGATGAGAATGGCGATGCCGAAATTGCCGACCAGATGGAAGAAAAAGTCGATGGCGAGAAACATCGGCTTGGTGATGAAATAGAACCAGCCCCAGTCGATCAACAGATCGAAATGATTGAGATGAAGCGCTTGGTTGTAGCCGCCGGGACCGAAAGGAAAGTCGATGCCGACGACGGAGATTTCCTTGGCGCCGGCGAACAGCTTGGCATTGACGCTGGCGCTCCCACCGGGAGCGATTGTCTGCGCCGCCGCCAGATAATCGGTCTGATAGATTTGTTCGCCGCCGACTTCGGACGCGGAGAAGCGCGCCTTCACCTTGGCGTCCGGGTCGGGCAGCAACACGGTCGCCCAATATTTATCCGTAAAGCCGAGCCAGGCGTTGGTAACGTCCCAGCAGTATTGAACCGCGCAATTTGGTGATGATCCTGCCTTCTGCTCGACAAGCTTTTTGTAAGTGACCTCCTGCAGGCCCTGGTCGCCCATGACGCCGATCGGACCCTCGTGGAGGATGTAATAGCCGAGCACCTCCGGCGTCCCGTGGCGCGAAACCAGCCCGTAAGGAGAGAGCGTGACCGGACCGCCGCTCTTGTTCTGCACCCGGTCTTTGATGCTGAACAGGTAATGATCGTCGACTGCAATGGTGCGGGTAAAGACCAATCCCTTGCCGTTATCGTAACTGAGCGTCACCGGATGATTGATATCGAGCGCGCCGCCGCTGTCCTGCTTCCACACTGTGTCCGGTCCGGGTACCGGCTCACTGGTTCCCGGGGCGGCTACCCAACCGAACTCGGCGTAAAACGCCTGTGGGGCGCCGGAGGGCGACAGCAACACGATTGGCGGCGACTTGGGATTGATTGTTTCGCGATATTGTTCGAGCGCCAAGTTGTCGATCCGCGCGCCCTTGAGGTCGATGCTGCCGCGTAACCGTGGTGTGTCGATGTCGATGTGCGGTGACGCGGCAATCACCGCCTCGCGCGTCTTGGTGGGCGGTTGCGCCGACGGTGCTGCCGGCATTTGCGGAGCGGCGCCCGGTGTAGCCGGTTGCGTTTCGCCAGGGCCACCGCCCGGCTTGGTCTCAGTCTGGTGCTGCGCTGGTTGCTGCTGCAGCTCCGGCTTGGCGAAAAAATACTCCCAGCCGACCACCACGATCAGCGACAGCACGATAGCGAGGATGGTATTCTTGTGCTCGTTCATTCAATGCTCGGGTGGCTGGGTGCGGCGTCTTCGCGTCCGTGATTGCGTTACATTGGCCGGTAATCCACGGGCCGATGAACCGGCTTCATGTAAGGGCCTTTGGTGCGCGCTACCAGTTCCCTCGGCTTCGCGGGCATGCACCCGGCCGAGCGCCTTGTCGAATTCGTGGATCATGTCCTGAAACGGCATTCGGAGAGCCGCCCTGCGACCGACCAGGACATAATCGTGGCCACAACGCAGGCTTTCGGCGTCCGTAAGCCGTACCAATTCGCGTAATCGCCGCCGGACGCGGTTGCGCTCCACGGCATTGCCGACCTGCCGCGACACTGTGAAGCCAATGCGTACGCCGTCGTCCTTGCCGTCGCGCCGCCGCGCTTGCAATACGAATGCATTGCCGGTGGCCCGTATTCCAGTGGCGGCAGAGCGAAAGTCCGCTCGGCGCTTCAACCGATCCATGTTGAACAACGCTTGAACGGGAAAGTCGCGCCCGTCACGCACTGAGTCGCTTGCGTCCGCGGGACCGCCGTGCCGCCACAACTTTGCGGCCGCCCGTGGTCGCCATGCGGGCGCGAAAACCGTGACGGCGCTTGCGCACCAACTTGCTCGGTTGATAGGTTCTTTTCACGAAATTTCTCCGCCGAAGCGCTCGGACCAGCCCGCCTGCGCCACCGCGGCGCGCGAATTGGGCGCGCAAGCGCGCGTTTGGCGCGGCTTATACGGGACCCCTCCTGCCCCGTCAATGTGACGGCTTCCGACCAGCCTGCACCCATAAGCCGCTGTAAGTGCCAGACTTTACCGCTCCGGACCGAGGCCAGTGCGGCTGACAGTCGCCATTCACCGATGCGCCGGATTGTATAAAATGTGCGTGACGCGACCGAGACGGTTGGTTCAAAGATTTCAGTACGACTATCATTTTTAACGTGGTGAATTCGGCCGGCCAATGGCGGAAGAAAACAGCGAGCTTAATCCCGAACTATGCGTGGTCGGCGCCGGCGCTGGGGGGCTCGCCGCGGCTGCGGCCGCCGCCGCAATGGGTATGTCGGTGGTGCTTATCGAGAAGGGCCGGATGGGCGGCCAGAGTCTCTACGCCGGCTCGGTTCCGGCGAGGGCGCTCCAGGCAGCGGCCAGGCACGCCAACGCCGTACGGCTCGGGGCATTGTTCGGCGTCAAAAGCGTACGTTCCGGCATCGATTTTGCCGCAGTCAAGGCTCACGTGCGCCGCGCCGTCGAGGCGATCGAGCCGCAAAATGCGCCGGAGCGTTTCAAAGGCCTCGGTGTGCATGTCATTGCGGGTGCTGCGCGGTTCAAGGACGCCGGCACGGTGGTGACTGGCACGATCACCGTGAGGGCACGCCATTTCATTGTCGCGACTGGCTCGACGCCGGTTATCCCGCCGATCCCAGGGCTTGCCGACACGCCGTATTTGACGCCCGAAACCGTGTTCGATCTCGCCGATTGCCCACGACATCTTCTCATCGTGGGGGCTGGGCGGACCGGCCTCGAACTGGGGCAGGCGTTTCGCAGGCTTGGCTCCGAGGTCACGGTGTTTGAGGCGGAAACCCCGCTCAGGCATGAAGATCGCGAATGCGCCGCCATCGTGCTGAATGCTCTCGGCGATGAGGGCATCAGACTGCGCAGCGGTGTTCAGATCGCCCAGGTTCGCCGCGTACTGGCGCGGATCCAAGCCGTTATTGCCAAGCCGGCCAACCCGGACATTGCCGGTTCCGCGGTTGAAGACGTCGTGGAAGGCTCGCACATCCTAATTGCCGCGGGACGGCGGCCGAATATCGGCGAACTCGATCTCGATGCGGCCGGCATCCGCTGCGATGAGAATCGCATCCTGGTCGACGGGCGCCTGTGCACGACCAACAAAAAAGTTTATGCGATCGGTGACGTGGTCGGTGGACCTAAATATGCACACGCTGCCAGTCACCACGCCGGTCTCGTGGTCCGCAATCTGCTGTTCCGCCAGGCCGCGGCCGTCGATTCTTACGCCATTCCGAGGGTGATTTTCACCGATCCGGAGCTTGCCCAGGTCGGTCGCCTTGAGGACGAAGCCCGCACGCTGGCCAAGGATATTCGCATCCTGCGCTGGCCCTACCGTGAGAACGACCGGGCCTTGACCGCAGGAGCGACGAACGGCCACGTCAAAATCATCACCGACGGCAAGGGCGACATTCTGGGGGCGACTATTGTGGGCGCGCAGGCCGGCGAGAGCATATCGATGTGGGCGCTGGCGATCGGCCAAAAGCTCAATATCGCCGCGCTTGCGGGCCTCGTGGTCCCCTATCCGACCTACGGGGAGGTGGGAAAACGCGCCGCCGTTACCTATTTTATGCGGGGTTTGACGAATACCCGAGTGCGTCGCATCATGGGATGGTTGCGTCGTCGAGGCTGATATTTGGCGTGGTGGATTTACCGGGGCTGGCAATATTGCCGAAATGCCAGAAAGTCCCGAATCCAGAAGCTAAATCAGTAGGATAACGAGTGCGCGGCGTCTCTGGCGTCCCCGATTTCGCAGCCCAAAACAGCGGCCGCCGGCGCATGTCGAACTGGAGAAACGGCAAGGCTATCGTATGACTGACGATTCCGCCGCGCGGCCGGAGCCGGTCCGTGCGTCGCGATTTGGGCTCTCTGGCAAGCTCCTCCTTCTCACGATCCTGTTCGTGATGATCGCGGAAGTGCTGATCTATGTGCCGCTGGTGGCCAACTTTCGCGTCAGCTGGCTGCGCGACCACCTGGAAGTCGCCAAGACGGCCGCGCTCGTGCTCGAAGCTGCACCGAACGGCATGGTTCCCGATCCCTTGGCCAAACGGATACTCGACTCGATCGGCGCGCGCGCGGTCGCCATGAAGTTGGGCGGCACGCACTACATGCTGCAGCCGAGCGACGTCGCATTGCCGCCGATCACCGATGTCTACGACATGCGTCAGGTCGACACGCTCGCGGTCGTGGTGGATGCGTTCAAGACGATGCTCAACAGCAAGAAGAAAGATGTGATGCGCGTCGTCGGCCCCGCGCCAATGGGCGGTGAGTATATCGATCTCGTCATGGACGAGCAGCCGCTACGCTCTGCGATGCTGCGCTATTCGGGCGATCTCTTGCTGATATCTTTGCTGATCTCCGGCTTCACCGCGGCGCTGGTTTATCTCGCATTGCATTATCTGTTCGTTCGGCCGATGCGGCGGGTCACCGAGAACATGATGGCGTTTCGTGCCGATCCGGAAAACGCCGACCGCATCATCGTTCCCTCGATGCGGGTCGATGAAATCGGTACCGCCGAGCGCGAATTGGCCGCCATGCAGAGCGAACTTGCATCGATGCTGCATCAGAAGAACCGGCTCGCGGCGCTCGGGCTTGCGGTGTCGAAGATCAACCATGATTTGCGCAACCTGCTTTCCTCGGCGCAATTGTTCTCCGACCGGCTGTCCAAGCTGCCCGACCCGACGGTGCAGCGTTTCGCACCCAAACTCATGCAGGCGCTCGAACGCGCCATCGCATTCTGCCAGTCGACGCTGTCGTACGGTCGGCTGCAGGAGCCTCCGCCGGAGCGCCGGCCGATCCTGCTCGAGCCACTGGTCGAAGAGGTGCATGAGACGCTCAATCTCGGGCCCGATGCGCCGATCCGCTGGATCAGCGCGGTGGAGCGGGGTCTCACCGTCGAGGCCGATTACGATCAGCTGTTCCGCATCCTGCTTAATCTCGCCCGCAATGCCGTGCTGGCGATGGAAAGCCGCGCCTCGCCCGACCCCGGCCGCGATCAGATACGTATTACGGGGCGCCGCGAAGGTGCCGTCGTGGTGATTGAAGTGTCCGATACCGGCCCCGGCTTTTCCGAGAAAGCGCGAGCTCACCTGTTCGAAGCCTTCCAGGGATCAACCCGCACCGGCGGCACCGGGCTGGGTCTCGCCATCGCCGCCGAATTGGTGCGCGCCCATGGCGGCGAAATTCGCCTGGTGGAAGGCACCATCGGCGCTACATTGCGGCTCACTATTCCGGATCGCGCCGTCGAGCTTTCCGCGCACCGCGGCGCCCGGGCCCACGGCTAACGGGTCCGTCCGCCTTGCCAGATCGCCTGGGAGCCTATAGCTATGGCCCGCGCCGCAGGCCGCTTTCGTGGCCCGGCTTTTCCGCGCGACGCGCAAAGCGCCCGTAGCTCAGCTGGATAGAGCACCAGACTACGAATCTGGGGGTCAGGAGTTCGAATCTCTTCGGGCGCGCCATTCTCCTAATGCCTGGATATCGATTTGATTGGCATGCCGCCATAGGATTATCGCCGCCGCGTGTTTGTTGTATCATTCTCTGCCCGGGCGGGGACGCATTTCGACTATGCAAGTTAGAACCACAGAAATCCCCGGCGTCCTGTTGCTGACACCGCGTTATTTCAACGACGCGCGCGGCTATTTCGTCGAGACCTATAATGCGCGCGCGGCGCGTGACACTGGCCTCACGGCCGAATTCGTGCAGGAC
>DASZWK010000153.1:0-3906 GCA_035546235.1 Xanthobacteraceae bacterium
GCGGCGATATCACCGGACGGAATGCGGGTCGCCGCACCAGCTGACAACGATACCGCGAAGGTGTGGGACGCTCGGACCGGCGCAGTGATTTCAGTCTTGCGCGGCCACGACGGCAGCGTCAACGCGGTGAGGTTTGATCCCCGCGGGCAGCGTGTCGTTACGGCTTCGAGCGATGGCACGGCGCGAATCTGGGATGCCGCCACGGGCAAATCCTTGCGCGTGCTTTCGGGCCACAAGGCCGGTGTCATCGCCGCGGTGTTCAGCCCGGACGGCAGGCGGGTGCTGACTGGCTCTGCCGACAATACGGCGAAGATCTGGGACGCGGATAACGGAAAGATTCTCAACACGCTATCCGGGCACACGGGCACCGTTGCGCTCGTTGCGTTCAGTCCTGACGGTAAACGCGCGCTGACCGTGTCACCGATCGATGAGACGTTGCGGCTGTGGGACGCGCAAACCGGAAAACCGCTCCGGGGCGGCATCATATGGCGCGGCGGCGTCTGGGGGGCGGCCTTCAGTCCCGATGGCAAGCGTATCGTTTTGACCTTCATCGACGCCAATGTGCTCGATGCCGATACCGGCGACCTGGTGGCGACCTATTCGGGGTTTGGCGAGCGCGTCTTCGACGTCGCCTATTCGCCGGATGGACGCTATCTGCTGCTCGCGTCCTATGACGGCACCGCGCGCGTCTGGAATGCGCAAACCGGCCGGCCGGTGGCGACGCTGACTGGAATCGGCGGCGGCGTCTGGAGCATCGCGATAAGCGCGGACGGGCGGCGCCTGATGACGGCGTCCGGCGCACAGACCGTGCAGGTGCGGCGCATGGCGTTGAGCACTGATCAGCTTGTCGGTGAGATCAAGCCGATTGTTCCGCGCTGCCTGACGCCCGCCGAGCGTGCCGGCTTCAATCTTTCGCCTGCTGCGCCGGAATGGTGCTTCGCGATGGACAAGTGGCCCTACAACAGCCGGGCCTGGAAAATCTGGCACCAGCACAAAGACGATAAGGTGAAGCCGCCGCAACCGGACTCGGCCGAATGGCTGTCGTGGGTCGAAAAAACCGGCTCCGCCCTGCTGGCGAAGCACCCGGCGGAAGCGATCCTTTATGCCCAGGAAGGCGCCAGCATTACCGAGGAATTGTCCGAGAACGATCCGGAGAATCCGCGCTGGCGGCTGGCGCTGGCCTCGAACCTGATCGACGAAGGCCGCGCGCTCAAGGCCCTCGGGAGGTTCCAAGAGGCGATCGACACCTACGAGCGGCCACTCATGATCGTTTCCAGTGAGGCGGCTGCGCACCCCGACAATGCGGGCGACCAGGGCGATGTTGCCTACGTGTCCGAGCTTGTCGGCGACGCCTTCACAGACAAGCACGAGCCTGACGGAGCGGTCATATTTTATCGGCGAGCTCTTGCCATTCGCGTGAAATTGCTCGCCGCCAAGCCCGACGACCCAACCCGTCAGGCCAACGCCGCTTACGACGACCAGGCGCTTGCCGAGCAGCTCTTGGCCAAAAACGCAAATGTCGAGGCGTTGGGCGACGCCCGCGACAACCTCACGCTGCGCCGCAAGCTTGCCGACGCCAAACCAGGCGACGCGGATCGTGCCGAGGACGTTGCCTATGCGTTGCGGTTGCTCGGCGACGTGCTGGCGGCAAATGACAATGCCGCGGACGCGCGGGTCGCATACAGCGAAGCCCTCACCATCCGCAAGAAGCTCGCGGATGCTGAACCGAAGAACGGGCTGCGCCTCAATGCTGTCGCCTATGTAGACGAGCGTCTGGCCGGTTCACTTCTAAAGGAAGGCAAGACCACCGATGCGGTTGCTCTCTATAAGGATGCGGTGGATGTGGAGCGAAAGGCCGTTACGGTCGAGCCCGACAACGTGTCGCGGCAGGACGATCTCTCCTACGCTGATGAACACTTGGCGACGACGCTGACCGCACTCGGCCGTGCCAACGAGACGCCGCCCTATTACCGCGAAGCGCTCGCCGCCCGAGAAAAGGTCACGGCACGCGCCGAACGCGATGAAATCGCGGCTCAGGGCAAGGCCGGCGCGGCGACCGCGGACAAGCTCGGCGGCGTCGCGTGGGACGCGCTGTTCGCCCACGATTTCGATAAGGCGCTCGCGGTGTCGCGTCGCGCCGCGGACCTTGCGCCCGACTTGGTCTGGATCAAGACCAATTATGCCCACGCGCTGATGTTCCTAAACCGGACCAACGACGCGCGTGCCATGTATCTTGAATATCGCGGTAAGCAGACCTTCAAGGGCGTGCTCTGGGAGTCGTCCGTGCTGGACGATTTCTCTCAGTTCCGCCGCGCCGGGCTCGTACGGCCGTTGATGGATGAGATCGAGCCCCAGTTCCGCGAGCGCGCCGCGACGCCGGCTGCCAACTGATGCAGAGCTCTGGCGTCATGCGGCCGCTACTCAGCTCCGGCTTGGCGGCACGATCTGATGGAGATATCCGGGATCGAATTCGCCGAGCGAGACGAGTTTCGGCCACGAGCGGACGAACAGCCTGCCGGCCCTGAAATCGGCGGATTTGGTTTGCCGCAGCGCTTGCAGGTGACGGTTGACGCTCACCAGCGACATCCCCAGCATCTCCCCGAGTTGGGTTTGAGTTAGCGGCAGTGGACAGCTGTTGGCTTCCGCAAGCCCGGCAAATTTGGCTCTGGAGAATTGTTCGCAAAAGAAATGCGCGATCCGCGACGTGCCGTGCCGGCTCGCGTTGTTGGTGATACTTTCGCGAAAGATCGCGGCGTCTATCAGCGTCTCCCGCCAAACCGCAAATCCTATTGTGGGTCTCTCGTCGAACATCTTCATGAGCTGCTCATGGGAAATGGAGCAAACCAGGGCGCGTCCCATGGCGCAGACCGAGTGATCCATGCTCTGCAGAAAAAGTCCCTGGGCGTCCGGCCAATCGCCCGGATAGTGCAGGGCAAGGTACTGTCGCGTACCCGACCGTAACGTGTGGTACCGGGCCATGATGCCCTCGATCACAACCGCCGCGGCTCTCGGCTTGTCGCCTTGTCTGATGAATTCCTCGCCGGCAACGAGTTCACGGGTTTCGCAGCGCAGGCGCCGAATCGCGACGACATCGGCGCCATCGATCGGAGAGTGGTATTGGAGCTTTCGCAAAAGGATGTCGCTTGGCGCCATTTTTCCAAGTCCCGACACAATTGACATTTGTCAACGTCCCGGCTTTGGCTTGGTTCATTATCAATTGATAAAACGCCGTGCCGACAGCCCGCTATAAAGGGCTTAGTCGCAGAGGGTGCGCCATGCCAATCCGTCCTTTTCTTGCCGGTCAGCCATTCGACCCGGAAGTCGTTGCTGTGATGTCGGCAGCGCTGGAGACTGCGTGCAAGGCGCTGGGTCTGAACACCGTCGACGACCCTGCCACCCGGCACGTCGCGCAAAAGATCATTGAACTCGCGCAGCGCGGCATTCGTGACGCGGCGGTGCTGAGTGCTGCGGTGCTGAGCGAATACAAAAACAACTGACGCGTTCGAAGCTCCCGCGGCGGCAGCGGGTGAGTGTCGTTTGACTTGTCCGGTCCCTTGTCACTATTGGTGGCGTATCGTCCCGCTGACAGGCGGCCTTGCGCCGGCGATCGGCGGGACGGCGCCACGATCGCGACAGAGAGGCCCTCATGAGCAAGTCTCCGCTGACACTGCAAGCGCCGGCACCGCCGGACCCGGTCGCGGTGGTTCTTGATGCCGCATCGACGGCATTACTCATCTTCGACATCGTCGATCCTATCTGCGCGCGCCAGCCGAACTGCAAAACGCGGATGGTGCCGGCGATCGCTTCGCTGCTGGCGCGAGCGCGAAAAGCCGGCGTCACTGTCGGCTACGGCACCCGAGCGCCGACCATGTCGAAATGGCTGCCGGAAGTTCTGCCGGCCTCCGG
>DASZWK010000154.1:0-19427 GCA_035546235.1 Xanthobacteraceae bacterium
CAAGCGCAATTAAAGCAGCAATCGCGGCGGTTCTGCCCAAGAGAAGAAACGCGGTCGCGGCTACATAGAAGAATCCCAGAAAATTCAAAAGCTGGGCGACCAGCATGTAGGCCCATGCGTCGCGCGCGCCGGTCAGCGCGACCAGACCGGCAATCCATGACTGCAACGGCGGGTGCTTCCAGGTGTAGAGGGGAAATTGCAGTCCCCAATTGATTTGCTCTCGCAGATCAGTGAAAGGGGTCGGTAACGCCAGGGCGCATAACAATATTGGGTACAAGAAGGCAAGCCCGAGCAGCAATACAAATGGAGGCAACGCGACACCGTCGGACTTTCGGTCAAGGCAAGCACTTACAACATCGATCGTGACACATACTCCTCAAAAGCGGATCGAAGATGCTCGACCTTGGCGGTTGAGAGCTGCAGCGCGATCTCATCATAGATCGGTCCGCGAAGGAGCTTTTCCAGCCGCGCCAGAACGCGCGCCGCGGTCGCTCCGTCATAAACCCGGTGGTCAAACAGAAGACGTACTCTTAGCTTGGCATCGTCGTCGCGTGGGCGGTAGGTCAACAACGAAGTGACAGGTGCCAGGGGCGTCAGGAGGTCGGCTCCCGCCGAAGTACAAACGTCCCCTTCATTCGCACAACAACTTTGGCCGCGCGGAATTATATCCTGCTCGGCTGAGAAATTCCACTGACAAGTACAATCACACGGGAAAATGACGTGAAATCAGCTTATAATGCGGCTCGCGCTAGAACCGGCATTCCCGTATGAGCACGACCACGACTCCGTCGATTTCGGTTGTGATGCCGGTTCGTAACGGCGCTCGTTGGCTTAATGACGCGATCAAAAGCGTTGTTGTCCAGACCTTCCACGATTTTGAACTTTTGATAATTGACGATGGCTCGACCGACGAGACCCCGAAAATTCTAGAGGAGTGGCTGACCCGCGACGGTCGAATTCGTGTGTTGCGGCAGGATGAGTTAGGCCTCGTCGCCGCGCTCAATCGGGGACTTGATGAGGCACGCGGGCCGCTTTTGGCTCGGCTGGACGCAGATGATTGCGCGGCGGCGGCAAGGTTCGAACGACAAATCCGGGTCCTGGAGGATAATCCGAGCATTGGATTAATCGGCTCATGGGCTGCGCGTATTGATGCCTACGGCCGGAATCGGGGCTATCTGAGGCCCGAGACTCGACCCGAGAAAATCGCCGACATGCTCACGCGCGCAAACCCTTTAATTCATTCCACGGTCATGTTCCGCACGGAAATCGCGCGCCGACTTGGGGGCTACCGAGCCGCGTTAGAGGCGGCGGAAGACTATGACCTCTGGTTGCGCATGTCCGAGGTCACGCGGCTCGCTAATGTGGCTGAACCACTGGTGCAATACCGCCGCCACGACATGAACGTGTCCGCAAGGAGGGTAATCCGGCAGTCCTTCTCGGTTCGTCTGGCCCAACGAGCAACGGGCATCAGGCGCCAGACGGGACGCGATCCTGCAACTTGCATCACCACTCCGCCGGATTGGCGGTCTCCGGAGGCACTCGGCGCGTTTTACGCCGACGACGCGATCATCTACCGATTGCTTGATCTTGCCGACCCGGAATGGGCCAGCCGGAGTAGGCAAGTCGATTTTTCGCCGCTCGTGGAGCGGCTCTCCCTGCTCAACCACGCCGAACGGCGCATGGCCACACTCGCCATCATTAATCAATTGCGCGAGACCCCGGTGACCCATGTCACCTCGACCGCTCGAACTCTCGTCCAAATGCTATGCCGCCGACCGGATACGGCTCTGCTTATCGCCCGTGCGTTGTTCAGCCGGGCGCACCTTGCCCCCTGAGTTACCGAGGGTCGCACCGGCAATGGTTCAAAATGATGAAGAGATTAGCGATCAGAGCGATCACATTTGGTCTTCAGTTTCGGGAGATCAGAGGCAGCGAGACAACATTATTGGGCTGTCCAGTCTGTGCCGAAAAAAGCTGCCCGTCTCTGTCACACCTTTTGCGTTCCGCGAGGTCCATGAGAATTTTCGCAGCTTCCAGCCTGCCCTCGTACAGGTGTTTGTTGCGCCCATACGTTATACCGGCTTCCGCAAACACAGCGCGGCGTGCCGGCTCGGCCATTTCGCTGATCGCCTCCAAAAACAATCGGAAATCGAACGGCTCTTCAAGGACGATTCCGGCGCCTGCAGTCCGCACATGGGTGGCATAGCCGCACGCGGACGTTGTTAGAACTGGCAGACCATTAACCACGGCTTCGAGGAGCACCGTTCCGGTTGTATCGTACCGCGCGGGGTGCATCATGACGTCGCTAGCAGCCAGCAACTGCTCGACGTTCTCACGATGTCCGAGCCAGATAACACGAGACGAAATCCCCAGCCGTTGCGCTATTTTCGCGGTCGACCTCGCTGCCCTATCGCTTTCGTTCAAACCGGCGATCAGAAGGCGCGCCTGAGGAAAGTATGGCAACGCTCGAAAAACCCGATCAAGGCCCTTTGTCCTCGGCTGGACTCCAATTGTGAGCCATATCCACGCGTTCCTTGGCAATCCGTGATGCATCCGGAGTTGATCGCGAATCCCGTTGGTCCGATATTCTGGCCGACGCCGTGCGGGCGAAAGCGTTGGCGACAGTTCAGTCATTCGTTCTGGCTCCGTGTGCCAAGCAGCCCGATATTCGATCCGCTGCTTCTGGCTGAGCAAAATGATCTGTGTCCTTCGCCCCGGCCTGAAAGTGTCGCCTTCGAGATTGTTGTACACTCGGTAACGTGAGAACAGGTGCAAATATGGTCGTTTGAGAAGCCGATAATGGAATGACGCATCAGCGCAATATAGCACATCCAATCCCAGGAGCTTATCGAAGCCGACCACCAAATCAAATGCACCCGAAGTCTGTCGCGCGAATTCGACGGCGAATTGATGCTGTCGAGCATGATTGGTATTTTTGGAATTTGGGAGAAGAATGATAGGGAAGTCGGCGTTGAACGGGAGGCCTCGGAGGCGAGCTGTATAGATGACAATGCTATGACCGGCGTTTCGCACCATTCGGGCGACTTCTATGCAATCCCGCTGAAGCCCTCCGCCAGGAAACAGCGCCCCTATGCCAAAGGCAATACGCATCTCATCACCAAATTATCAATACGCGGTTCGCAAGTCTGCCAAATAGAACCACGCTAGCATCGGCCTTTTCTTGTCCGAGGTCTTGCCAGCAGTCCAAGACAAAAATCGGCTTAACATCCCGGTTGTTTGGGATACCGCCCCATCCGGAGGCTGTCGTATATGTAGGATTAAGATACACTGCATTGTGGTGAATGCAAGAATTCAGTGCGCGCCGCCATTGTGGGCCGAGATGATCTCAACGCCGATTTGGAGGTTGTGGCTCACCGTCGGCCAATTCCGCGTCGTCTCGCCACCCCTCAACCGGATGGCGATCGGCCATAAGACGAAGGAAGGATCCCGGCGCCGGCCGTAACGTCTTGTCAACGCCGCTCCGACGATAGATCTCGTTCCAGAGATGGACAAATAGAGCTGATTTCGTGCGCTCGATAATCGAGCTTGTCTGCGATGGATCCAGGATATCCAGCGCATCTTTCCAGTCGAGCGCATAGCAGCTGTATTGGGGTTGGGCTTGGTTGATCAAGCCCTGTTGCTGCAACAATTCTGTGATCAAGCGCGGTCCTAGATCGCCCCATTGGGCGCGATCGCGCGCTGCCAGTGCCTCCCCAAGGCATCGAATCATAACAGGGTGCGAGGGCGGGAAATATAATACCGCTCCGTTGACGATGCTGTCGCTCTCAAACGCGAAAAAATGCTCACAAAGGGGAATCTGTCCAGATAGACATATTACGTCTGCGTCGACCCACCAGCCTCCAATAATTGCGAGCAGTTTGTAGCGAAAAATATTCGAGAATGCCGACGGCGAGCCTCTACCCGGACCGTCGTATTCAAAATAGTCCTCCTTCGGCAGCAGCTCTGCGGCGTCGCGAAGTATGACCCCATTAGGAACCTTCAAATCGAGCGCGTAAGTGTAAAGATGATAGCTATGGCCGTGGTCGATGAAGGAGCGCATACACAATGCCTCATAAGGTGTGATCGACCCACCCCACCAGAACGATTGAAAAATATGCCTCGGTGTCTGCGTCACCGTGTTCGAAACAGGTAGAGTAGAGACGGGCGTGCTCGCCGCTCGTCGCAATGGCGGATTAATGTGCTGGCCATTATGCGGTGGACGTGATTCCGTGGCATCGAAGAATCGCGGCGATGGAGTCATCAGGCAATTCGCCATGTTTGATCGTTGGCGCAGCGAGCGATGCCGACGGCGGATGAGATGATACGTACCCGGCGCGATGAGATGTTCATACCCCGCGTGTATCGTATCGCAGTTCCACTTCCAATCTTCGTAGCCAAAGCCTAAATCGATTCGATTGCGAGAATATGGATGTGACAGATAGGTGGTCGTTCGACTAAAACTCGGCGACAGCCAATAATTCGAAAAAATCAGGTACCGAGCATCGAATGAGGGATCTCCTGTCGAAATATGCTCATAAATATGATCCTCACCGCCGCCGAAGATGACGTTATACTGCGGATGGACGATGACTCGCTCATTATTGTTGGCGGTGGCGACACAGTAAGCCTCCCAAAGCCATCGTTTGGTCCAGAGATCGTCGCCGTCGAGAAATGCGACGAAATCCCCGCCGGCGATGGAGGCGCCATGGTTGCGACCAGTGCCAAGGTCACCGACGTCGATTTTGACGATCCTCAGACGCGACTCGTATGGCTCCAATGCAGCGATCGTATCGGATGTAGGCCGGTCCGCAATGACCATCGTCCGCACTTCCAGGCCGCGTAGACCAGCGTACGCCGCAGCCTCGAGTGCGCTTTCAATGGTAGGCCTCGCGATTGACCCCTCATCACTGACAATGATGATGCTGGTGATCAACATAATCGAAGTCCTTGCCTTCAAATATCGCGCCCACCCGTTGGCAGAATGTCTCAAATGAATGGCGGGTTCTGATTAACTCAGACATGGCGGCGATTCGGTCCGGCCCAGAGTGCTGATCGAATTCGAAACAGACCTGCCTCAAGGCTGCGTCGAAGTCGGCTGTGTCGCTCGTCGCTGAGATCGGCCAGCCGGTGGCCTCGGTTAGAATCTCACCGATGCCGCCAACCGCCTGTGCGATGATCGGCAGACGATGTGCTGCCGCCTCGAGCAACACGTTTGGCAGACCATCCCAGCGACTAGTGTACAGAAATGCGTCGAATGCTTCCGTCTCAATCTCATCAAAGCGATTGAACTCGCCGCGGTAGTATAGGTTGTCGGGCCGATGTCCGATTGGAAATGCGCCGACGCCGAAAACATGGAAGTCGCAATAGGGGCAGCGACGTGCAATTTCCTGTAAAAGTTCCGGGTTCTTTTGCCGCGTAAGACGTCCGGCCCACAGAATTTTCCTGCGATACGAATCGGAGCTGCGCAGCCGCTCGAGCCGGGGGCCATCACCTGTCAATTTGGGCGGAGTGACGGGCTGATAAATACATTTCAGCTTCGAAGACTCGCGCGGAATAAGGTTGAAACGAGCGATTAATTCGTTGAGAAAAGCAGCTTGATCCGCGACGACGAAGGAAAGATTTGCAAGCGTTTCGCGGAAATATGAGGTCGCGTAGCCGACGGGTCCATCGTTTAGATCGCGGTCGTTGCAAAAAAGACACCCGACCAGATCGATCTGCGAACCGAGCTGCTTTCCGAACGTCAGGAAGCAGTCCCACATAGTTTTGGAATTCACATTCACGACGAATTGCGGCGCGATGCTCAAGAGCAACTTCGAAAAGGCAGCGATCCGTTGATCGCCGTTCAACGCCAGGGTTTCGCTCAGGTCGACAACGGGGACGTCGGGAGGAAACCAGAAATCCGCTTTGGGTTCATCCGGATACCGCCGGCGAATTTGATCGGGAGTGTAATCAAGCACAAGTACCGCAACGCTGCCCCGACCATAGAGATGACGAATGGCGGCTGCCAGATTGGCCGCGACCCGTTCTGCACCTCCGACTCTAAGCCACGGAATGCAGACCAGAAATCGATGCTTGTGATCGAATAGGACATCAAATTTTCGGAAAACGGCATAAGACTTGAGGTCGTAATGGCCGGCCTTAACCAGCCTGAGATTCTTCAAGCGGCTGCGATAGAGCGTCTCGATTTGGAAATCGAACTTTGCCAACTCGCCGAGGTCGTCGAAGTGTTCGAGGAAACTCCAGTCCTTCCCGCGAATGGTCGTCCGCGCAAGTGGGGTGGCAAGGCTGTATCTCGTCCGAGTGAGCAGCCGCCGGAATACTTGTCTCACGCGCATCGGCCTCACTTGCTCCAGAGACACCAGATCGGGCAAGGGCCCCAACCCAGGCTCCTCAAGTTATCGGAGTGCATACACTCTGGCTAGACTTCCGGTCCGTGATCTGGGTAGGTCGTCAGCTCGAAAAACGGTGAGACGGTTGATTAAAAACTAGGGCGAAGGGCGGCGGTGCAGTTGTATGTCGTATTGCTTGTGGCGGCTCGCGATGACGTCGTCTTTTTTGATTTCAATACCTGTTGGTGATTTTCTGACGAAGCTGCATTTGAACAATCGGCGACGCGCTGGTCGGCGCTGCATCGCAGGCATCGTTGCTACGCTAGCGTCATCAGGATCAATCGGGGTATAGGCCGCCAGCCTTCGGGGAAGCCAAGACTCACACGGTGCAGCAGGGCGCTTGACCCGGGCGGGCGTACGAACCGATGAGGTAGCAAGGCGGGTCTGGGCGCGCAGCGGCATCGATCACCAGTGCACTGCCACAATGGCGCTCCGAATCTAGTTAGATTCCTATTCTCGGATTCGAACCACCCCAAGATGCTTTCCGATCGATGAGTGAAAATCAAAAGCAATAACAAGCCTTTAAGACGATCAAGTCCGGTTCTTTGCCACCGGAGAAGGTTGGGTCCAGTATCACTCCCTCCGCCACCCACCCGCGAGGTTTTTGCGCTATTGTTCGGCCTATGACCGCTTAGGGAGAAGCCCATGGACATCGATGTTGGCCTGCTCGACCACTACAACGTCTCGACCCGCAAGCTCGGGGAGACCGTAAAATTTTACGAGGACGTGCTGGGGTTCGAGAACGGGCCGCGGCCACCGTTTAATTTCCCCGGGGCGTGGCTCTATAGCGCCGGCCATCCCGTTCTGCACCTCAATGACATTTCCCAGACCGGTCGCGAACAGCGCGCCGATTCCGGCGTCATCGATCACGTCGCCTTCGGCAGCCGCGGCTTCGAGGCGATGAAGAAGCGGCTCGCCGGCAAGGCTATCGAATATCGCGTCAACGAGGTCCCCAACAGCACCCGCCGCCAGATCTTCCTGCGCGATCCCAATAACGTCGAGATTGAGCTCAATTTCGACACCAAGAACGAGAAGGTTTGAGCTTCCCGCCTTCGCAGTTTTCCACATTTCGGATTTGCAAAGTAGCGCCGGACCGCTGTGACTTGCTGGCGGTGCTTGGATGCGTCCTCGCGACGCACGCTTGCCCGACCGCGGCAACAATGCAAAAACGGCGCGATAAATAGAATATAGGCGTCAAAAATCGGAGAAAATCGCCAATGCGTACGGTCGCACTTGAGGAGCACTTTTCGGTCCCATCTATCGCCAGTCGCATCGACAAGGCGGTGCTCGCCCGCCGCGGCTACCGGCCGAGGACGCTGCCGAAGGACGCCCCGAATCCGCTGGAGCTGCTGCCCGAGTTCGGCGAGCGTCGGCTCAAATCGATGAACGACGCCGGCATTTCGGTCCAGGTGCTGTCGAACAGCGGTCCCGGTCCCGATCTCGTCGCGGGCCCCGACGGCGTCGCCATGGCGCGCGAGACCAATGATCATCTGGCGAAGACTATTGCCGCGCGGCCCGACCGGTTTGCCGGCTTCGCCGCGCTGCCGTTGCAGAGCCCGGATGCGTCCGCGAAAGAACTGGTGCGGGCGGTCAAGGAGCTCGGGTTCGTCGGCGCCATGGTGCACGGTACGACCGAGGGCCGCTTCCTCGACCACGCGAGCTTCGATCCGATCCTCTCCGCGGCGGAAGAGCTCGATGTGCCGATCTACATCCATCCGCACATTCCGCCTGAACCAATCCGCCAGGCGTATTTCTCCGACTTGCCGACGGGCGCCGGACGCGTGCTCGAAACCGCCGGCTGGGGCTGGCATTCCGAAACCGCCATTCACGTCCTGCGCATGGTGGTGGCCGGTACGCTCGACCGCCATCGCCGTCTCAAGCTGATCATCGGCCACATGGGCGAAATGCTGCCAATGATGCTGGACCGCGCCGACTACGTGTTCTCCCTCGATGTCGATCATTTGGAGCGGCCGATCAGCCGCACCGTCTACGACCAGGTCTGGATCACGACCAGCGGCATTTTCCACGAGCCGCCGTTCCTCGCCGCGCTTCTGACATTCGGCATCGACCGCATCATGTTCTCGGTCGACTACCCGTACGCGCAGGATGCGCTCGGCCGCAAATTCCTGGAACGGATATCGCTGTCGCCCACCGACATGGCAAAGCTCACGCACGGCACCGCCGATGCCTTGCTCAAGTTAAAGGTCCGCTGAGCGGATCAGAGGCCGCGGCGAGATAGCTGAAGCCGCGGCGAATTTTTGTTCGCTGCACGAGCATGGCGGAGTATCGCATGGCTCTCTTCAGTCTGGCCGGACAATCGCCTGAAGCGCCGGCCGGACTCTGTTTCGTGGCCGAAAATGCGGTCGTCATCGGCAGGGTGCGGCTCAAGCGCGGCGCCAGCGTCTGGTTCAATTCAGTGCTGCGCGGAGACAACGAATGGATCGAGATCGGAGAGCGCAGCAATGTTCAAGACAATTGCACGCTGCACACCGATCCAGGTTTTCCGCTGACGATCGGCGAGGGCTGTACGATCGGCCACAATGCGATCCTGCACGGTTGCACGGTCGGTAACAACACGCTGATCGGCATGGGGGCGATCGTGATGAACGGCGCGCGGGTCGGCGCCAATTGCATCATCGGCGCCGGCGCACTTGTTGGCGAAAACAAGACAGTGCCGGACAATTCACTCTTTGTCGGCTCGCCCGCGCGCAAGCTGCGCGACATCGACGAGGCGACGCGCAAGGGCATCTCGAACGCAGCGGAAATCTATTTCCAGCGCTGGCAGGATTATGCGGCGAACCTGAAACGTGTATCTTGAGAGTTTCAGGCGGCTACCGTTGCCTTGACCGGGCCACGATGGCACGCGAGGACTGAAGACACGGAGCGCAAAGTGCTTCAAGTCCAGTTCCAAATCCTGAAGCTGTTGCGACTTCGCCGCGATCGGTGCAGCGCGGTATCTGGGCCGCATCGTGCGTTCCGGCATCGATGGAATTGCGCCTTGGCAATCTGGTCCTGCCTCGCTGCTATGGCCGGCTCGGCGCTGTGCGTTCCGGTGGCGTTGAGCCGCTCCGCGGCCACGGCGCACCATTTTGGCGCCAAGCTCGATGCGGCCTATGAGGCGACGCTGCTCGGTTTTCCGATCGGCGATGTGACCTGGACAATCAACCTTCACGACAGCCGGTACTCCGCTGTGGCGCACGGCACGACGGCGGGCCTGATGCTTATCTTTTCGCGCGGTCACGGCAATGCCGAAGCTCAGGGCAGCGTCGTGGGCAAAGAGCCGCTCGTCTCGAATTTTCTGATCAACATCACCCACGGCAGCGCGTCCCAAGAGGTCCGAATTCTATTCAAGCACGGCAAGGCCAGCGAATCTTTGGCACCGCCGCCGAAACCAAATCCACAGCTCGTGCCGCTCAACGAGGCCTACCGCACCGGCGTGGTCGATCCGATGTCGGCGCTGCTCGTCAACGTGCCGGGCAGCGGCGAAATGGCGGGGCCGGCCGCCTGTGCGCGTACGATCGCGGTGTTCGACGGCCGCATGCGATTCAATCTCAAGCTCGCGTTCAAGCGGATCGAACAGGTGCAGGTGCCCGACGGCTATCACGGTGCCGCAGTGGTCTGCGCGGTTTACTTTACTCCGTTGGCCGGATACGACCCGAACCGGTACGCAATCAAATATCTGCAGGCCGCGCGCGGCATGGAAATCTGGCTCGCGCCGTTGAGCGGCACCCGGCTGATGGTGCCGTACCGGCTTTCGGTGCCGACCCCGATCGGGGTCGGCATCCTGCAGGCGACGCACTTCGTCTGGTCTCAGGAGGCCGGGCGGGCCGGCGCCGTGAGTGCCAACTGACCCCGCGGCGCTGAGCCGTCGGCGCGGCATTGTGCGCGTCGCAGGGCCCCCGATAATCTCGCCATTTTGACGAAAGGTCCGCCGGTCTCTACGCTCCGCGCGGCGTGCGGTGCGAGTGGAGCAGGGCATCGAATATGAGTGCAATGGCGACAGAACATGAGACGCCGCCGCAGGGGATCGCTTCCGCTACGCGGTTGATCGTTGCTGCGTCGCTCGGCAACGCGCTCGAGTTTTACGAAATCCTGGTTTACGGTTATTTCGCCGTAACCATTGCGAAGGTGTTCTTCCCCGCAGCCAATCCGACCGTGTCCTTGCTGATAACATTGGGCACCGTCGGTATTTCCTACCTGGCGCGGCCAATCGGCGCGATCTTCCTCGGTAATTACGGCGATAGGCGCGGGCGCAAGCGGGCGTTGACGCTTTCGATCGCGCTGATGACGGTCGGCACCGCGCTGATGACGATCATGCCGAGCTATGCCTCGCTCGGTTTGCTGTCGCCCTGTCTCGTCATCGCCGCGCGTTTGCTGCAAGGCTTTTCGGTCGGCGGCGAATTCGCCTCATCGACGACGTTTCTTGTCGAGCACCGGCCGGACCGCGCCGGGTTTTTCGCGAGTTGGCAATGGTCGAGCCAGGGACTGGCTGCGTTGGTTGCCACCGGCTTCGGCGTACTGCTCAGCGGCACGATGTCGGCCGCCGACCTGCAGGCATGGGGCTGGCGCATTCCATTTGCCTTCGGGCTGCTGATCGGTCCGATCGGCTACTACATCCGCAGCAATATGGAGGAGACGCCGGAATTTCGCGCGGCGCCTCCGCCGCAGGCCCCGATGCGCGATCTCATCACGACGCAATGGGATCGGGTCCTGCTGGTCATCGGTGCGGTGACCATCTCTACCAGCTCGCAATACATGCTGGTCTACATGCCGACATATGCGATCCGCGAACTGCACCTGCCGCAATTTCTCAGCTACACGGCGGCGGTTGCGGCCGCTGCGTTGCAAACAGTCGTAGTGCCGTTTGTAGGGATTTGGGTCGATAAGGTTGGGCAGCGGCGCGTCATGCTGGGCGCTGCATCCCTGTTCTTTCTCACCGCCTATCCGGCGTTTGCGCTACTCGCGGCACATGCCTCGCTCGGCGTGCTGATCCTGATGGTGTGCTGGATCGCGCTGTTGAAGTCCTGCTATAGCGGCGCGCTGCCGTCCTACATGGCCAAAATATTCCCGGCGGCGACGCGCGTCAGCGGCCTGTCGCTTAGTTACAATGTCGGCGTGACGATTTTCGGCGGCTTTGCTCCTTTCTTCGCGCAATCGTTGGTCGAGATCACCGGTTCGAAGCTGGCGCCGAGTTACTACATCATAGCAACGTCGCTGCTCAGCCTGATCGCTGTCAGCATGTTGCGCCGATACGAGAAAACAGCCTGAGACGGAAAGAGAGCTCACATGAAAGCTGCATATTTCATGCAATTCGGCGGACCGGAAGTCCTGCAATATGGCGATGTGCCAGATCCCGTGGCGGGACCGGACGAGGTTATTGTCGATGTCCACGCCGCGACCGTGAACGCCGCCGACTGGAAGTTTCGTGGCGGCGAGTATGGGCGCCATGCGCAGGTGAAATTTCCACAGATTCCGGGCCGGGATTTTTCCGGCGTTGTGGCGAAGGCCGCAGGCGACCTCAAGGTGGGTGACGCCGTGTTCGGCGTACTCGAGCCCGGCAAGGAAGGCACCTACTGCGAGAAAATCGCAATCCGGGCCGCTGTGATCGCCAAGAAACCCGAGCAGCTGTCGCACGTCGATGCGGCGGCGCTGGCGCTGACCGGTCTGACCGCGATCGACTCGCTCGAAAACACGCTGAAGCTCAAGCGCGGCGAAACGATCCTGATCCAGGGCGGCGCCGGCGGCGTCGCCGGATTTGCCATTCAGTTCGCCAAGCACCTCGGCGCGCGAGTCATCACCACTACGAGCGCGGCGAACATGGATTATGTTCGAGGTCTCGGCGCCGACGAGGTCATCGACTACAACAAGCAGGATTTCGCAAATGTGGTGAAAAATTGCGATGCTGTGTTTGAAACGGTCGGCGGCGATGTCGCGCAAAAATCGTTCGCGGTGCTCAAGCCGGGTGGCCGCGCCGCGTTCATTGCCTCGGGCGCGCAACCGCCGAAGCCGGATCGCAGCGATGTGACGGCGCTGCGGCCGCCGGTGCCGCGCTCGCGCGCGGCGATGGAGCGGATCGCGCAGTTATACACGGCGGGCGCCGTCAAGACGCCCGAAGAAAAGCTGTACCGGCTGTCACAAGCCGCCGAGGCGCACCGCGTGAGCGAGGGACGGCACTTCCACGGCAAGCTGGTATTTCAGGTTCGCTGATGTCCGCGCACGCACCGCGCCGCTCGTCCGCCGGTACTCACCACCGGGCTCGCAGATACTCGTCGACACAGGCTGCGGATGCCTTGGCGTAGGTACTGCGGCGGCTGACGACCGCGCCGGTGAGCTGGCGCAGCGACAGCGCCATTTCAGCGGCCTTCACCGCCACCGCAATGCCGTTGAGCACCAGCGCGCCGTCGATAACGAAGGGGCATTCGCGGGAGAACAACAGCATCGGCAGGCCGCCGGCAGGCAGGATGACCTCGGCGCCTGCGGCGACCAGTGGGCGCACCTGCTCAATGAAATCGGCCCGCACCCGCGCGTAGGTATCTTCATCCGTAAACGCACGCATGAAACTCGGCAGGTCCATGTGTACGGCGCGCACGCCCGCCACGCGCCGGTCGAAGCAATGCGTGCGGACCTGCCGCTCGTGCCAATCGATGAAACTTGGATCGATTGTCACAAGGCCGAGTCGTCCGCCCATGCTGAGCGCCGTGAGCATGCTCGCCTCGCCGAGCCCGACCACCGGGATGTCCACGGCGCCACGAATTTCCAGGAGGCCTGGCTCCTGAAAATGGCCGATGACGAAGGCGTCGTAGCCCGCGCGCTCGGCTTCGAGTGCATTGCGGATTGTCTGCGCTGCGCAGCGAAATTCGGTTAGCGCATGGAAATGTCGGTCGGGCGGATCGAGCCCGTGCACTTCGAAACGCGCGCTCGGCGCTGCGGCATGATCGAGAAAGGCCTGCAGCCGCTCGATATAGGGCTTCTGCTCGGTCGGATGGACGAAGCTCTGATACCAGATTCGGGCGGAACGAGGCGGCTGAGGCATGATAATCCCCATGTGGAAATTTGGCGAGAAAGTTGTCGCACTGAGATGCCGCGCCACGCAATACGGCGGGAATCCGGACGTCCAGGAATATCCCCCGCTATTGCGGGCGAACGGCGCGTGTTGCCATGGCAAAATGATTGTTCGGGCCGGAGAACTTGGGAAAGCGCTTGAAGTCCTCGCGCATTTCATGGCGCACCGGCGAATGCAGCGCGGTCTGTAAAGCATCCGTGCTGTCGAACACAACCTTGTTGCGCTGCATGAAATTCTGCCGCGCCCAGGGCTGGCGGCTTATCCAATCCAGGCGAGTGTAGATCTCGAGTTCGCGAATACCCGGAAACGACGCCATGTGGCCGGTGTGGCTTTCAAGGTAATGGGTATGCCAAGCGTTCAAATCCTCCGCCTCGCCCTCATAGGACACGAGATAAGTACAATGGGGCTCGCCGGAAGCGGTTCTGAAATGCGGATCGGGCACGGGAAACGGGCGAACAAGCATCGCCTGATGGGCAACTTCGGCCCGAGCCAGCGTGGGAAATTCGGCGCCTGAGGCAAGTCCCGCAAGGTGGCCACGGCGCGACAGCGCGTTCTCAAGTTCCGGTAATTCGGCAAAATAGAGCTGCAGCACGAGAGACGGGGAGGGCCCGTCCTTGACGTAGGGATCGCTGGCGCTTGCCGCAGAGTGCAACAGGCCTTTGACGAGCTTCGGCGTGGTGCGAACGAGCGCGTCAATTTTTGCGTTTTCGACCGTCGATGGTGCAGTGGCGGGGCGAAAGCTGAGAAACAGGCAGGTGGTCATGGGGTACTCGCAGGCACGCCGTCAAGGTCGTGATTCCGGACGCTCAGTATACTAAGACTAATCCGATCATTGGAGGAAACGCCGTGGAGGGCGAATTGACCGCAACCAAGACATTTCGCATCTGGGCGCAGGGCGCCACCGATCAGGTTGCTCACCACAATTACCTGGCGAAGCTGTTGCCGCACATGAAGGCCTGCGTCGATCCCGGCTTCGCGCTGGAATTCAAGACCATGACGCCTTCGGTCACGACCGTACATGCGCTGTCTGAATTCCGTTTCTCACGTGAGGTCATCCGCGGCGCGCTCCAGGCCGAGCGCGAGCATTATGACGTGTTCTTCATGAACCATTTTCAAGACGTCGGCCTCTATGACGCCCGTGCGTCCGTGAATATCCCCGTCCTTGGCCTCGGCGAAGCGACGCTGCTGCATGCCTGCACGATGGGCCGCAAGCTCGGCCTGCTTGCGATCAATCCCGCGTTCATTCCGACTCACAGCGAGCAGATTCATCGCTATGGGCTGCAACAGCGCATCGCCGGCATTCGGGCCGTCAACGCCAGTATCGCGGATTACATGGTGGCGTTTGCCGCACCGGCCAAGAAGGCCGAACTGTGGGCCCTGTTCGAGCATGAGGCGCGACGCCTGATCGATGACGGCGCTGACATCATCGTGCCGACCGGCGGCATTCCGATGATGCTGTTCGGCGACGATCCGAGTGCAAACGTCGACGGCGCCCCGATCGTTAACGGCATCACGGTCGTCATCAAAGCTGCCGAGATGGCCGTGAAGTTGAAGCGCTTGGGATTTCCCACCATAAGCCGCCACCCGCAGTCCGGCTTTGCTTTGCCGTCGGCCCAATCGCTCGAGGAATTTCTGAGCCACGGTTGAACAGGCTCTCGACCATCAATCAAACTCTAGTTTGCCTGGAGCAGCGGCCACGTTTCCGCCGGCTCATCCGGCGGCACTGACGACAGCAACGCTCGCGTGTGGGGATGCTGCGGATTGGCAAAAACCTCGTCGATCGGCCCTTGCTCGACGATCTCGCCGCGATACATCACCAGCACACGGCTGCACAGGTGGCGCACGGCCGAGAGGTCGTGCGAAATGAACAGCATTGCGAAGCCGAGCTCATCGCGCAGACGCGCCAAGAGATAGAGCAACTGCGCCTGGATCGAAACGTCGAGACCCGAGACGATCTCGTCGGCGATCAATACCTTGGGAATCTGACAAAGCGCGCGGGCAATGTTGACGCGCTGGCGCTGGCCGCCCGACAATTGACCGGGCAGCCGGCCGCCGAAATCGCCTGCAAGCCCGACCTCGGCCAGGAGCGCCGCAGCGCGTTCGCGCCGTTCTTGCCAAGCGGCATGGCGGCTGCCGGCTTCCATCGCCTGGGTGACAATGCTGGCGACGCGGCGGCGCGGGTTAAGCGCCGATTGCGGGTCCTGAAATACCATCTGGAGCGTGCCGGCTTGACGCACCCGCTCGCGCGGCGCGGGATCTGTGATGTCTTCGGCGTTGAAGACGATGCGCCCGCCTGAAGGCTGTTCCAGTCCAACCAGCATTTTGGCAATGGTGCTCTTGCCGCTGCCGCTCTCGCCCACGAGGGCGACAAATTCGTTCTCGAAAATGGTAAAGGACGCTTCTTTGACCGCAGTGATCGCAGCGCCGGCGAATAGCCCTTGGCTGGTCCGGTAAATCTTGCTGAGCGTCTGTACCTCCAGGACGCGCCGCTCGCCCATTTTTGGCGTACCGTAGTCCTTGTGTACGGCATCGATGCCCGAGGCGCTGTTAGCGCGGAGGCAAGCGGCAAAATGACCGGTGGCGATTTCCACGCTGGCCGGCTCAACGTGACGGCACTCGTCTGTCACCAGAGGACAGCGCGGCGCGAAGCGGCAGCCGGTCATGTGCTGCAGCTGGTGCAGGCTCGGCATCTGTTCCGGCATGACATGAAGCGCACGCCGCTCCGCGAGCGACGGATTGGCGAGCTGTAGGCAACGCGTATACGGGTGCGCCGGCTTCGACAGCACCGCCCGCGCTGGGCCGCGTTCCAACGGTCGGCCCGCATACATGACGATCACGTCGTCGCATAACTGAGCGGCAAGCCGCAGATCATGGGTGATGAAAACCACTGCGGTGCCGTGCTCGCGCTGCATGTCGGCGATCAGCCGCAGGATCGGCGCGTGCATGGTGACATCGAGCGCCGTGGTCGGCTCATCGGCGATCACGAGGCGGGGATGACTCGAGAAGGCGGACGCGATCAGCACCCGCTGGCACATGCCACCCGACAATTGGTGCGGATATTGCGCCAGCAGGTCCTCGCCACGCGGCAGCCTCGCGGCCGCCAGCATCGCCAGCGCATGCTCCCGCCGTTCCTTGGCGCCGCGCCGCCCGAGCCGCGTCAAGTGCTCGTCGAATTGCGCACCGATCGTGCGCACCGGGTTGAGCGCAGTCATCGGCGCCTGCGGAATGAAGGCGATGGAGCGGCCGAGCAAGGCACGCCGCCGCGCCGGCGCCATTGTCACCAGATCATCGCCGTCGAACAGCAGTGATCCCCCGGCGACGGCAAAACCCGGCGGCAATAATTGAGCGATGGCGCGGCCGATCATGGTTTTGCCGGCGCCGGATTCGCCGACCAGGCCGAGAATTTTTCCCGGCGCGAGATCGAACGACAGATTGCTGATAACCGGCAACAGCGCGCCCTCAAGCCGGGTGGAGATCGTCAGCTCACGGGCCTGAAGTGTCAGCACGGCGTTAGTGCCCGGTTTCCGCAAGCCGCGCGTCGAGCGTGCGGCGCAAGCCATCGCCGAGCAGATTGAACGCGGCGACGGCGAAGAAGATCGCAAAGATCGGCAGCAGCAGATTCCACGGCGACTGATAGATGTTTTGGCGAGCATCCGCGATCATCTGCCCCCACGCGGCCTGATCGGGACCGACGCCGAGGCCGACGAACGACAGGATTGCTTCGACTACGACGGCAATCGCCATTTCGAGGCTAAGGAGCGTTATCAGCAGCGGCAGCGTCGCCGGCAGCACCTCGCGCACGATCGTCTGCCAATGGGTGAAACCCAAAAGTCGCGCGGCGGACACATAATCGTTTCGGGTCACCACCAGCACTTCGCTGCGCAGCACGCGGCAGAAGCGCGTCCAGTCGACCAGCACGATGGCGAGGATCACCCGATCGAGCCCGACTCCGAGCCCGACCATGAGAATGAGCGAGAGAATGACAGGTGGAAATGACATCCATACGTCGACCAGGCGTCCAATGAGCCAATCGACCACGCCGCCGAAATAGCCGGCGATGTGCGCCAGGATCGAGCCGATGATCATGGCGCCCAGCGAGGCGAACAGCGCAACGATCATCGCGGTGCGGGCGCCGTAAAGCAGGCGTGACAGCACGTCGCGGCCGAGGCTGTCGGTTCCAAGCAGATATTGCGGATCGCCGCCTGAAATCCATGCGGGTGGCGTCAGGATCGAAAGCAGGTTCTGATCGCCGGGATCGTGCGGCGCAATTATGCCGCAGAAGATCGCGCAGAAGGCGACCGCGCCGACCATGCCGAGTGCGATCAGGACCCGAGGCGAACGCAGGGAATTGCGGACGGGATCGGCCATCAGCCCACCCGCAGCTTCGGATTGAGCACGACGTAAAGGCTGTCGACGATCGTGTTGATCAGGAGCACGACGATGCAATAGGTCAGACCGATGGCCTGGATCAGCGGCAGATCGGCATTGCGCACCGCGTCGACCATCAGGTTGCCCATGCCGGGATACGAATAAATCAGCTCGACCAAGAGCGTGCCGCTGAACAGGATGCCGAATTGCACGCCGGCAAGCGTCAGCGTCGGCAGCGCCGCGTTTTTCAGCGCATGGCGAAGCAGGATTTGCCGCTCTGAGAGGCCGCGCAGCCGCGCCTGCTGGATATAGTCCTCGTGGTAGATATCGAACAGGCTTGATCGCAGCACGCGCATGATCGCCGGTGAGAAGGCGAGACCCAGCGCAAAGGCCGGCAGGATCAGATGCTGGCAGGCGCTCCAGAACACGTCGAAGCGTCCGATCAGCAGGGCGTCGATCAGGATAAAGCCGGTGATGTGCGGCTGCGGCAGATTCGGCGACACTTCGCCGGTAAATGGCAGCGCGTGCAGCACGACGCCGAACACGAACAGGAGAATGAGGCCCCACAGAAATTCCGGAATGGAGAGCAACAGGATCGAACCGAGATCGGTGACGGATTCAAACCAGGTGCTGCGCAAGCTAAACAGCAAAAGGCCGCCGCCGAGGCCGAGTCCGGCCGCAATAATCATTGCGACCGCGGCGAGTTCGATGGTCGCCGGCAGGGTCGAGGCGACCAGCGATCCCGCCTCGCGGCCGAACACGATGGAGCGGCCGAAATCGCCATGCAGCGCGTCGACAAGCCAAATCAGGTATTGCTGCGGCAGCGGCTTATCGAGACCCATCTCGCGGCGCTTGGCTTCGATCTGCGCGATCGTCGCCGTTGGCGGCAGCGACATCGCGGCCGGATCGACGGGTAGAAGTCGCAGTACGCAGAACAGCAGGGCCGAGACAATCAGCAGGATCGGGATCGCCGCCAACAGGCGGCGCGCGATCAGCTTGGCGAGAGTTGCGAGCATTTATCGTCATTCCGGGTTGCGGGCGTTTGCCCGCGAGCCCGGAATCCATATTCACGGTCGGTGGTTATGGATTCCGGACAGCCTCGCTGCGCTTGGCTTCCGGAATGACAAACCATGATGAACAGTCTCCTTTCGCCGCACGCCCCAGCATTAGCTCCACCGCAGCGTCTGCGGCAGCACCCAGCCGTTGCCGTATTTGGTGTAGGCGAGGTTCTTCTTGCGTACCAGCGTGAGCACGCTCTGCAACAGCGGCATGCTGGCGCCGTTCTCCACCGCGTAGCGTTCCAATTCGCGATAGCCGGCAATGCGTTTTTCATAATCGGCGACATTGAAAAGCGCGAGCGTCCGGTTGCCGATATCGGCGTCCTTCCACGGCGAGAACGGCATTTTCGGGTTGAGCATGTAGCCGGCGAAAATCTCCGGATCGCCGGTCGCATTGTCCCAACTGTACAATGTGGCTTCTGGCAGCTTGTTGCCGCGATTGAGCTCGAAATATTTGGCGTACTCGATCACCTGCAGATCGGCGTCGATGCCGACCTTCTTCCACATCTGCACGATGGCGCGGGCGATATCGTAATCGCTCGGGAACTG
>DASZWK010000155.1:0-8695 GCA_035546235.1 Xanthobacteraceae bacterium
AGAACTCGGCTTAGGTGTCTGGCGCAACAACGGCTTTGCGCTAAAGTGAGCGATGTCTGACGATCCGGCCGAGTTACGTCGAAAAGCCGAAGCTTGCCGGCGCCTAGCCGACATGAGCGAAGCGGTGGAGCGCAAGGCACTCTGGCTGCAACGCGCGGATGAATGGGAGCAGCGCGCAAGAAAGGCCGAGAAACAGCCGCGATCAGGCAAGCAGTAATGTGCGTGATTGCCTGGGGGTGAAGGCGTGCGGTTCTCGCTACCAAATGGCTGGACCGAGTCCGCGATGCGAATCCGGCCCTATTCCGCCGCTGCGGCGATCGTGGCCACGGCAAGTCTTGGCGGCGCAACCCTCTTGCGTATCGCCGTCGGCTGGCTCGGTGTCAGCGCTCCCTTTTCGACGTTTTTCCCTGCGGTTCTGGTCACGGCCTTGCTTGCAGGCGTCCCGGCCGCCGTGGGCGTTATCGCCGTATCCGGTGTCATTGCCTGGTGGACGTTTCTACCGCCGACGCGCACGTTTAATGCCCTGTCGGCGACTGATCTGGCGAACATTTCAATCTTCGTCGTTTCCAGTGCGCTTATTGTTGTGGTCGCGCATCTTTACCGCGGATCGCTCCGGCAACTGCGGGACAGGAACAACGAGCGCGAACTGCTGATGCACGAACTGGAGCATCGCGGCCGAAACACTTACGCAATAGTCGAAACCATCGTGCGAAACACGCTCGGCGCCGAGCGCGAAAAAGCGGACATCATCGCGGCCCGCGTCAGGGCCGTGAGTTCGGCGAACGATCTGATCAACTGGTCGAACACGCGCACCGTCCCGCTCGCCAAGTTGCTGGCCTTGGTCTTTGGCGCCAACGCGGAAAGCATTTCAACATCCGGCCCCGGGGTCGAGTTGTCTCCGGGCGCCACGCGAACGCTGAGCCTCGTGTTCCACGAGCTTCTGACGAACGCAATAAAGTACGGCGCGCTGTCAATTCCGAATGGCACGATTGCAATTTGCTGGACGCAGAGCGGCGATAAGGTTCGGCTGACCTGGACCGAATCCGGCGGTCCTGCCGTAGCGAAGCCCGCCCGCAGCGGGTTTGGCACGACCGTGGTGACCCGCAGTCTTGCCGCGCTGTCGGGCGGGATCGATTTGGCGTTCGACGCTTCCGGCTTGCGCTGTACGATCGAATTCAGCCCACTGCCTTAGAGTATCGGCCGCTGTCGCTCGGCTGAAGCCTATTCATCAGTTTGGCCGGCGAGCCGTCCGGCATGGGGAACCGACACTTGAGTGGCAGGTTGACGGTCTAATGTCACCTTCGATGTCGGATTGCAAACGTGCCGCTCACTCGCATTGAGGCGTTGGATGATGCGCGGCGCCTTCAGCTTCTGATTGATGGAGTTGTCGATTACGCCGTCTATTTGATCAGTCCGCAGGGGCGCATCGCTACCTGGAACACCGGCGCGCAGCGGCTGAAGGGGTATAGCGCGTCGGAAATTATCGGGCAGCCATATGCAACTTTCTTTACCGAGGAGGATAGAAGGGCAGGTCTTCCCGACACCGCTCTCAAGACAGCCGCCGCGAACGGCCGCTGGGAGCAGGAGGGCTGGCGTGTTCGCAAGGACGGGACGCTCTTTTGGGCGATGGCCGTTCTGGACGCCGTCTTCGACGATAAAGGCGACCTCATCGGTTACGCCAAGGTCACCCGCGATGTAACCGAACGTCTTCGGGCCCGCGAACGTCTTGATGAGAGCGAGGCCCGCTTTGGCGAGTTGGTCAATGCGGTTATCGATTACGCGATTTTTCAGCTCGACCCGAACGGCAACATCCTCACCTGGAACAGGGGCGCGCAACGCATCAAAGGCTACAACGCTGACGAAATCATCGGCCAGCATTTCAGCCGCTTTTATACCGAGGAGGATCGCCGCTCCGGCCAACCTCAGATTGGATTAACAACGGCCGCTCGAGAAGGCCGCTTCGAGTCCGAGGGCTGGCGGGTTCGCAAGGACGGCTCGCAGTTCCGCGCCCTTGTCATCATCGACCCCATTCGCAACGACAGCGGCAATCTCGTTGGCTTCGCCAAAGTGACTCGCGATGTCACCGAGCGATATGAAGCGCAACGCCTGCTGCGAGAAACCCAAGAACAATTGGCCGCTTCACAGAAGATGGAGGCGATCGGTCAGCTCAGCGGCGGCATCGCCCATGATTTTAACAATCTGCTGATGATCGTGCTCGGCAATCTTGAAAGCATCGAGCGCCACATCAAGGCGCTGCCGGGCTCGCATCAAAATCTGCAGCGTGCCGCATCCAATGCGCTGCGCGGTGCCCACCGTGCGGCGGCGCTGACCAGCCGGCTTCTCGCCTTCTCGCGGCGCCAGGCTCTCAATCCGCGACCGATCGATATCAACAAGTTCCTGGTCGCTGCCGCCGACTTCATGCAGAGAAGCCTGGGCGAGAGCGTGGACATTCAGGCGATCGGTTCGGCCGGGTTGTGGCAGATCGAGGCCGATCCGAATTATCTGGAAACGGCGTTGCTTAATCTCGCGATCAACTCCCGCGACGCCATGCCGGCAGGCGGCAAAATTACCCTCGAGGCGGAGAACATTTTCGCCGACGACGAATATTGCCGCAAAAATCCCGAGGTCTCTTCCGGCCCCTATGTGGTCATCTCCGTGAGCGATACGGGATCTGGCATGCCGGGCGACGTCCTAAACCGTGTCTTTGAACCTTTCTTCACGACCAAAGAGCCAGGGCAGGGCACCGGCTTGGGGTTGAGCCAAGTTTATGGGTTCGTGAAACAGTCGGGCGGAAACGTCAAAATCTACAGCGAGGTCGAGCAAGGGACGACCGTGAAGTTGTATTTTCCCCGGTACGTCGGAAGACCTGCCGAGGATGATGACTTGGCTGCCGAGCCTGCCGGCACGGGCGAAACGGGCGAAAGCATTCTGCTCGTCGAGGATGACGGCGATCTTCGCGCCTATGTTACTGAGATTTTGCGCGGCCTCGGCTACCGGGTTCGCGCCGTGCCGGACGCAGCAGGCGCCTTGGTGGCTCTCGGCGAGACGGGACAACGCATCGATCTTCTGCTCACGGATGTGGTCATGCCCGGCCGCAATGGCCGCGAGCTGGGCCGGGAGACGCAAAAGCTGCGGCCCGGACTGCCGATCCTTTACATGACGGGTTATTCGCGAAATGCCGTCGATCACCACGGACGGCTCGATCAAGGCGTCGAGATGCTTCAGAAGCCGATCGCCCAGCACGTTTTGGCAAGCCGCGTCAGGGATTTGCTGGACCGCACCAAGCGGTAGCCGCACTGGGTAGAGGCTGTGGCGCAGACAGGTCCGCCCCACGTCCTTTCGGAACGCAACCTAAAGGACCACGAGCAACACTAAGTGCTGGTGGAGCTTTTGGATTTGACATTCGCTACCGGAGCTCGCGGCTGGGTGGGTAGCGAATGTCAAATCCGCTCCCCTAATGCTCGAGTATCCGCAGCAGTGTCTTGTGTACCGTGACAAAACCTTGCCGGCGGTCGTAGCCGATGTAGCCCAGCCGGCGGAATTTGTTCATGAAATGGCTGATGCGGGAGCGCGTCGTGCCGATCATGCTGGCGAGATCGGTCTGGCTTAGTCGCGCCGAGATCGGCTGCGGTTGCTCGCCGAGTTCGTCGCCGGCAAGGCGCAGCAAGGCGCGCGCCAGGCGCCGTTCGCTGTCGTCGGTCAGTTGATCGACCAGCCGATGCTGATCGCGGAGCTCCTGCCGCACCAGATAGGTCGTGAAGAACTCGGCGAAGTCCGGCTCTTCCCGGATCAGCCGGCGCAGCGCAGCGTTGCCGGTCCGCACCAGCGTGCAGTCGGTCAGCGTCGTCACGGTCGCGAGGTGCTGGTGGCGCTCGATGAGGCAGCGGGTGCTGAAGAACTCGCCGGGCCCGCGCAGTGAAATCACGGCCTCTTTGCCGTTTGAGGCGCTGACCGACATTTTGACCCAGCCCTGTTCGATGAAGTGCAGCGCATCGCTGATGTCGCCTTGCGCGCAAACGACGCTGCCCGGTGCGAATTGCAATCGCGATTGGCCGGGTCCCCGTCCGGTAAGAAAGCGCTGCGCTTCCGGCCTGTCGCCGGATTGTCGTTCGAGCGCCATGCAACGCCCCATCGGGTCGACATGGCCGGTTTTCAGTACCAGCTGATCAACAACCCCGCTCTGCGAGCGGGTATTCCAACCAATGCCCCAACTTCTAGTTCAGGCCAGAGTATTGCAACTGCAGCAGAAATTAAGCGTCGAGGCGCCCCTGGGCGGCCATTATTCTGTTTTGCACAACTGCGGCAAGTTGCCGCAGTTGTGCCGCCATTGGGCAGCGACAACCCCGGCGCGCTGTTGAATTCTGACCTTCGCATCAGAGGCTTCCGGACCCGCTCGCGGATGCTAGAGTTGCCGCATGAGCCTGCGCGGCCGAGACGCCGAACCCCAAGCTATCATGACGCAAACACCTGAAAGCGCTGCAGCGCACCAGCCCAACGATCTCGAATCGTTCTGGATGCCGTTTACGCCCAATCGCGCCTTCAAACGCGCGCCGCGGCTCGTCGTGCGCGCCAAGGATATGCACTACTACACCGCCGACGGCCGCGCGGTGCTCGATGGCACCGCCGGGCTGTGGTGCAGCAATGCCGGCCACAGCCGCGATCCGATCGTGGCCGCGATCGCGCGCCAGGCCGAAGACCTCGACTACGCGCCGGCGTTCCAGTTCGCCCATCCGCAGGCATTCGAACTGGCGAGCCGGATCGCGGCGCTCGCGCCGGCCGGCCTCGACCGGGTGTTTTTCTGCAATTCCGGGTCCGAAGCGGTCGACACTGCGCTCAAAATCGCGCTCGCGTACCATCACGTGCGCGGCGAGGGCGCGCGCACCCGGCTGATCGGCCGCGAGCGCGGTTATCACGGCGTCGGCTTCGGCGGCATTTCGGTCGGCGGCATCGTCAACAATCGCAAATTCTTCGGCACGCTGCTTTCCGGCGTCGATCATCTGCCGGCGACCTATAGCCGTGAGCACCAGGCCTTCACCAAGGGCGAGCCGCCATGGGGCGCGCACCTCGCCGACGATCTGGAGCGGATCGTTGCGCTGCATGACTCAGCAACCATTGCGGCCGTCATCGTCGAGCCGATGGCGGGATCGACCGGCGTGCTGCCGCCGCCGCAGGGCTATCTGCAGCGGCTGCGCGCGATCTGCGACCGCCACGGCATCCTGTTGATCTTCGACGAAGTCATTACCGGCTTCGGCCGGCTCGGCTGTGCGTTCGCGGCCGAGCGCTACGGCGTGACGCCCGATCTGATCGCGTTCGCCAAGGGCGTGACTTCAGGCAGCGTGCCGATGGGCGGCGTGATCGCGCGGGACAGCGTCTATGACGCCTTCATGCACGGCCCGGAGCAGGCCATCGAACTGTTCCACGGCTACACCTACTCGGCGCATCCGCTCGCTTGCGCGGCGGGACTGGCGGCGCTCGACCTCTACCGCGACGAAGGGCTGTTCGAGCGCGCGCGCAAGCTCGAGCCGCTGTTCGCCGATGCCGCGATGGCGCTTCAGGGTCTGCCCGGCGTGCTCGACATCCGCACAGTGGGGTTGACCGCCGGGATCGATCTCGCGCCGCGCCCGGGCGCACCGGGTGCGCGCGCCGCCGAGGCGATGAACCGCGCCTTCCACGACGAGGGCCTGATGATCCGCATCACCGGCGACACCATCGCGCTGTGTCCGCCGCTGATCGTGCGCGAGGCGCAGATCGGCGAGATGTTCGTGAAGGTCGCCAAGGTGATCCGCGCTACGGCGTAAGTGCCTGTGGAATCCTGCATTTTCCGATAGCAATTCCATACTGGAACGTATAGTGAACAAGTGGAATCAGTCTGGCAGAGGTTGGGCAATGGGTAGGACCGCGTCGGTACGGCAGGTCGGGAAGAAAAATACTGGCTCAGACCCTGCACATCTCCCGATGTCACATGGTGCGCATCGTGGACCTCCTCCTTTGCCCCGCTCTGACAATGCCCCGGGCGCACTTGCGGCGCTTCGTGCAGCAAACCTCTACTACCGAAACACGGGATGGCCGAAGCCGTTTGATGCCACCGAACACCGTGTGCATCTTGGCGACGCGCGCGACTTATCATGGATTCCAGACAGATCGGTGCATTTGATAGTGACTTCTCCCCCGTACTGGACACTTAAGAAGTACGAGACGCGAAGTGGCCAGCTGGGAGATATTGAGGAGTATGGCGCATTCCTCACGGAATTGGCGAAGGTCTGGGAGCACTGCTCTCGCGTTCTTGTCGAGGGCGGCCGTGTCTGCTGCGTTGTTGGCGATGTGTGCATTCCACGTCGGAAGGACGGACACCACCGGGTGATGCCGTTGCACGCCGACATTCAGGTTGGAGCTAGACGCCTCGGCTTGGATTGTTTGACGCCCATCCTGTGGCACAAGATTGCCAACGGCGTAACTGAAGTCGAGGGCAACGGAGCTGGCTTCTACGGCAAGCCCTATCAGCCGGGAGCGGTCGTCAAAAATGACGTCGAATACATCTTGTTTCTTCGCAAGCCTGGCGAATACCGTAAAACAACCATGCTACAAAAAGCGCTTTCGCTGCTTGCGAAGGACGAAATGCAGTCATGGTTCCGGTCTTTCTGGACGGACATTCCCGGGGCTTCGACGCGGAACGGTCATCCGGCGCCATATCCGGCGGAACTGGCGGAGCGCCTAATTCGCATGTTCTCGTTTGTTGGCGATACGATCTTGGACCCGTTTCTCGGGACTGGGTCGACCACGATGGCGGCGATCCGGGCAGGGCGGAATTCCATCGGCAACGAGATAGAGCCAAAATATCTGAAAGTTGCGAGCGCCAATATTGACGCGGAGGTCACGGCGCGACCTGATACCGGTGCCCTATTTGCTGCCGTGACGTGATGCCCACCAACTTATCCGATGTTGTTGACGATCTTCTTGGCCGGCGCACGCAGGATTCAGGCCGGCTCAATCTGCTTGCGACCTACTGCATCGAGGCATTTTCGACGCTCGGGCTCCACGGTGTCCGTGGTGGCAAAGCTGACGAAGTGGGAATTCGCGGTCTTGGTCGCCAAAAGGATTGGGACCTTGCATTCGTGCTTGCTGGCAAACCTCGACTCCTGGTTTCGCTAAAGTCGATTCTGAGAAATTTGGCCGGGACCGTGCCCAATCGGCTCGATGACCTTATGGGAGAGGCCGCCAATGTGCAGCAACTGTCTCCGGAGATTGTCATCGGTTATGTCGTCATAATGGACGAGGCGGAGGACACGGTCCGTCGCGACGGAAAGGGAACGTGGAGCGATCATTTCGAGAGCAATCTCAAGAAAATTGCCATCCGGCGCGCGCCGCTCTGGAATCAAGGGCTGATCGAAGGAGCGTGGCTTATTCGCATCAATAGTCGGAAGCCGCCGGGACAGCGAATTGCCAATACTGTCGACATGGACGCTAGAGGTACAAGCTTTTTCCAGGCGTTACTCGATGAGCTTCACCTCCGCGAACCTACGTTGCGGCCAATCCAGGCCGGTGCCCCGCCGGAGGCGCGTTGAGGGCTTAGCGTCACTGCGGCGGCAGGATTGCCCAGCCGATATGCTCGAGCGTGTTGCCGAAGCGGCGCGCGGGCAGCGTGAACGGCGCGCCGACCTTGGCGTCCGGCGCCAGCGCCGCGAATGGCGCGGGCAGTTTCTGCAAGTCGCCGACGTCCCAGACCAGGAGCGCGCCGTTTCGGCGCATGTCGGCAAGATCGATCCAGGGCGAGCGCCGCGGCAAGCCGTCGATCAGGACATGCGGCTGGTCCGGCGAGTAGTGCGCGAGATTGCCGGCAAGCCACATCGAGCCGACCACGTAGCGCAGCTTTTTGTCGCCGGTCGCCGCATGGAAGCGCGGCGTCAGCGTCGCCGCCAGCGCGTCGCCGGGAAAGAACGCGGCGCGATAGCGATGATCGATGAGCGGCAGCACCGTGTAATCGGCAATGAAGACGAGCGCGAGCGCCGCGAATACCGCGCTCCAGGCGACGACAACGCGAGACAGCCGCGCCAATTCGAGCGGCCGCGGCACAAACAGCACGATCCACAGCCCGCAAAACAGCCAGAGCGGATAGCCCCACATGGTAATGGCGCCGCGGCCGCTCACCGCGATCAGCGCCAGCATGGCGGCTGCGGGACCGAACGCCAGCAGCGTGACGATGCGCCGGTCGAACGCGTCGGCGCCGAACTCCGCCGGCGACGGCGAGGGCGCGTTTTCTGCCGGCCGAGGCCACACGAACATGGCGGCGATCGCGAGCGCCGGCAGCATGAAGAAGACCTGCCCGGCGGCGAAGAACGCCGGATGCCAGATGTAATCCCACCAATGGCTCGCCGGCGCCGAGCGGGCATCCACATAGGCGAATGGCGCGAAGTGATTGTCGAACAGCCAGACGACGTGCGGGCTGGCGATGACGAGCGCGAGCGCGATGGCGAGCCACGGACCGGGCGTTCGCAGCGCCGGCCGCGCATCGCGGTCGAACAGGACGAACAGCAAGTAGGGCGCCGCCAGAACGACAACGAAATATTTGGCCCACAGCGCGCCGCCGAAGGCGATGCCGAGAAGGAGCCAGCGGGCGGTGCCCCCGCGCTTGAGGGCTGCGACAAACGCGAAGCCCGCCAGGGCCCAGAACGGCAGCTGAATGACATCGTGATTGAAC
>DASZWK010000156.1:0-17840 GCA_035546235.1 Xanthobacteraceae bacterium
AGGCGTGAACCTTGACGGCCCTTAAGTCGCTTCACGTCACCTTTCCCGCTTGCGGCAAATTCCGCCAACCGCGCGTCGATTCGCTGACGAACCTGCGCCGAGAGTTTTACCCACAGTCGGGTGCTCGCAGAGGCGCGTTTCGCGATAGAAAACTCAAGGGCGGCAATCCTTCACTCTTCGTCAAACCGGCGGCGCTTTCCCTTGCGCTTGCGCGCGCGGTGGCGCTCTTCCGTTTCCGGCTGGCGCTGGCCCGAGAGCCGCCGCAGCACCGCGTTGGCCGCGCGCTCGCCGGATTCCCAGGCGCCCCCGACGGTGCCCCACAGCGTTTCGTGGACGGCCTCGCCGGCAAACCACACGGCATCGCGCACCGGCTCTGCCAGCACGGCGCGGGCGGCGTGCCCCCCTGGCGTGGCGGCCGACATGGCGCCGAGCGCGAGCGCATCGAAATTCCACCGCGTGACGGCGGCGCGCGTGATCGACTTGCTGATTTGTGCGCCGTAGAGCTTCACCAGCCAGCCGCGGGCGAAATCCACCATGGCGTCCGCGCCCTGCGCGGCCAGCGAGCGGCCGAACGAGCCGGCGACTTCGATCAGGCAGAGACGCGTTCCTGACACGTTGCCGAGAATCGCGGCCGTATGGGCGTCGGCGGATTTCTCAAACACGAGATCGTCGCTTTCGAGACCGAGCGGATTGCCGGAAAATTCGAGCGCGATGTGGTCATAACTGCCGAGCGGCAGGCTGTGAAAGGCCGCGGTCACGCGCTGCGGCAGTTCCGGAGTGAATTGGATGCGGCCGGAGGCGAGCACCGCGGTCGACACCGTAATGATGCCCGTGCGTGCGGTGATCGTGCCTTTCGGTGTCTGGACCGTAACGGCGCGGTCGATTTCGATCGCCTTTGCGGGCGCCGACAGTTCGGTCGCAATGCCGGCCGCATGAGCGGCCAGCAAGCCGCCGAAGCCCTGCCGGCAAAATGCGTCGCTGCTGCGCTCGGCGGCGCTTGCAAAATCGGCCGCGGAGAGTCTCGCCAAATCCTGACCATAGGCGAACGGACCGAGTGCAAACTCGGCCGTTGCCTGCCAGTCACCCAGATCATTCGGCAGCGCCGACCCGCAGGCGATATCCGCCTTGCGGGCGGCATCGTCGATCGCGCGCGTGGCGCGGACCTGAACGGCGAGGAAATCCTCCAGTTCTTTTTCGCGCGCGTAGCGCAACCCGATGCGCACTTTCTGGCTGCGCGGCGCCGGGTACATTTCAATGCCGTGCCCCGGCGCGAATTTTGCCACCGGATTTGAATCGGGAAGATGAATCCAGTGCGCACCCCGGTCGAACGGCACCCCGAAGGTGCGGCTGTCTGTGACACAACGGCCGCCGATGTGGTCCGCCGCCTCGATGAGAACATAGCGTTTGCCTGCCGCAGCGAGGCGTTTCGCGGCCGCGATTCCGGCAGCGCCGGCGCCAACGATGACGGTGTCAAAGTCACTCGCGCCAAGGGCCGGGGCGGCCGCGCCTCGCCGCGGAAATACCGCTAATCCGGCCGAAGCGGTGCTGCCGGCTAGAAACGAGCGGCGGCTCAGGCGCATGGTTCCAGTTGTGGTTTGCAGGCGGGGACAGCACTCTGCCCGAACCGGACGCACCGAGCAATGCGAGGTTGGTTTTGAGGAGCTAATAACTCTTTCGTGTGTGGCACACGGCTTCCTGGAACAAAAGGCGGCCGCGGGACTAGACCCCGCTCTTCAGCTTCGCCGTGAATGAAAATCCGCCGGCACCGCAGCACGGGCAGCTCATCCCGATGAGAATGCTCTGTTTCTGCTCCTCGGTAAGGCCGGCGCGCTCAAGCATCTCCGCGGTCTGCTGCTGGAACAGCTGATGCAGCGTAAGATCGCTCGCCACGATGCGCTGTTCCGGCGCAAGGCGAGCGCTTTCGGCCGCCGGCTCTGCGGCTACGCGCTTTCTCGGAGGCGCTTTCTTTTTGCTCTTGGGCATTCGGTAACATACGCCTGAATTGCTGACTGCCGGACCGGACAACAGATCCGGCCGTTATTTCCCGGCCTTCTTCATATAGGAAAGAATGAACTCGCGCATAGGCGGCGGAATGGTCAGCCGCTCGCGCACCTCTTTGTTGAGATTTTGATCAATCGTGTAGTGCGGCACGAACTGGATCGCCGTCATGGCATCGGCCGCATAAGCCTTGTCGTCGTTGAGGGCGGCCAGCGCCTTGCGCAAGGCCGCTACGGCGGCGGGCGGCGAGCCCGGCGGCATCACAACGGTGCGCAGCATCTGCGCGTCCGCCGCAAGGTTCGTCTTATAGGCCTCCCACAACTGGCCGGAAGGTTCCGTGCCTTTGACCATCTTGTAGAACTCGGGAAAGGTCATGATCCCGGTCGACAGCATCATTTTTGCCGGCGTGAAGGCTTTGCCGTCGTAGTCGGGATCGTACCAGATCGGGACCACCTTGCCGGACTTGACCAGATTGGGCTCGACAACGCCGAGAAAACCCGGCGTCGATTCCGAGTGCATGTTGATCTCGCCATTCTCCAAGGCGAGCCGCGCGGTGTTGCTTGAGCGGTAGCCGGTTACGTAGTGATATTTCAGCCCCAGCATATCGAAGGTCAGGCGCTGCAACAGGTCCTTTGACGAATCGCGGCCAAGGCCGCCCATGATCAGACCCTGCGCCTTCATGAGATCGGCGGGCTTTTTCATTCCGGGCGGAATGTCGCTGCGGATGTAGTAGACGGCGTTGCCGGGCTGATAGCCGACGAATTCGTAATCGCGAAAATCGACGCGGAACTTCTCCGGATCGATGATGAAATTCCACGACGTGCCGGTGAAATAACCGAACATGCTGCCGTCTTTGGGCCCGAGTTCGCCCAGATAGCCGGCACCCACCATGCCGGCGGCGCCATCCTTGTTCTCGACGATCACCGTGGGGTGTCCGTCGATATGTTTGGAGATGTGCTTGGCAAGCAGCCGTCCCTCGATGTCGGTCGGGCCGCCGGGAGCGAAGTTGATGAGCAGCGTGAGCTGCTTGCCCTTGTAGAAGGGCTCGTCGGCCTGTGCGGCGGCGATGCCGAGCATCGACACGGCGGCCCATAGCGCTAGCAGCGACTTTCGAAGATTCACGATCCCCTCCGCTTCCTGTTATTTTATTTGTTCGCCGCCTTGATGTAATTGTTGAGAAAGCTGCGCACGCCGGCAGGCATCGACAGGACCGATCGCACGTCTTGCTGTACGTCGGGGCTCGCCTGCCAGTCGGGCACGAAGCCGATGGTGCGCATCGACTCGGCGGCGTGGTCCTTGTCACCATTCAGCGCCACCACGGCGGCGGCCAGCGCGTCACGCGCCGCTTTCGGCGTGTCCGGCGGGAAGCAGATCATGCGCAGCATGGCCCCGTCGATGGTATTGACGGCGCGGTAATTGTCCCACAGCGGCCCCGATGGCGGAGCACCCTTGACCTTCCGGTAAAGCTCGGGGAACGGCAGGATAGACAGCCCCGCCATCTGCGGCGACGGCCGGGACTGATCGCCGGAATCGTACCAGAGCGGAATGGCGCGGCCCTTCTCGATAAGATCGGGGATAACGATGCTCCGATAGCTCGGCGTCGATTCGGCGAAGACGTTGATTTCGCCGCGTTCGAATGCGAGCCGCGCCGGGGCGCTCGAGCGATAGCCGGTCACATATTTGTATTTCAGCCCGAGCAGGTCCATGGCAAGCCGCACGCGGATGTCCTTGGAACTGTCGACCGACAGCCCGCCGGCGATGAGACCCCGGGCCTTGACGATATCGGTTGCGGATTTCAGGCCGGGCGGCACATCGGTGCGGACGTAAGTGACCGTCGCGCCGCCCTGGATGGCGACGAACCCGTAGCTTTCGAAATCAAGACCAAAGCGCGCAGGGTCGAGCGTATACATGAAGCCGGTGCCGGTGAGGTAGCCGACCATGGTGCCGTCTTTCGGCGCCAGCGCACCAAGATACTTGGCGCCCACGATACCGCCGGCGCCATCCATGTTCTGCACAACGACGTTCGGATTACCGGCGATGTGCCGGCCGATATATTTCGCAAACAGCCGGCCTTCGACATCGGCGGGCCCGCCGATGGCAAAATTGATCAGAAGCGTGAGCCGCTTGCCTTTGTAGAACGGCTCGTCGGCGCGGGCGTTCGTTATATTGATGGCAAGAGCAGCGACGATGATGGCAAGCAAAACGCGGAGCATGGTCTTTCTCCCACCTCTCCCCGCCGCGCGGGGAGGGGTCGAGCGAGCGTAGCGAACGAGGATGAGGGCGTCACCACGCTCCTGAGCCCAGCGGAAAGGCTCCCTCATCCCGACCTTCTCCCCGCACGCGGGGAGAAGGCGCAAATCAGTACCGCAGCGCCTGTCCTTCGATCGTGCAGCGGCGCATCAGCCGCGGCTCCTCGCGCGGAAAGTCCTTACGGGCGTGGATCGAGCACCAGTTATCCCACACCACCAGATCGCCGAGCCGCCATTCGTGCTCGTAAACGATCGAGGGGTCTTCCGAAATGTCGAATAGCTGCTCGAGCGCGGCCTCACTTTCGTCGCGCGAGAAGCCCTCGATGCGCGCCGACATCAGCCGGCTGACATAGAGCGCTTTACGTCCCGTCGCCGGATGAGTGATGATGATCGGCTGCTCGTGGTGCAGGATTTTTTCCAGCTCGACCTGACCGAGATCGATCCGCTCGCGCCGTTTGTAGTCGTGAATCTGGAGAACGTTGCGGCCTTCGAGTCGATCGCGCAGCGACCGCGGAATGTTGTCGTAGGCCTTATACATGTTGGAGAAGCAGGTCTGCCCACCCCATGAGGTCAGCTTCATGGAATAAAGGAACGTGGCGCGGTGCGGCTGCGCATAGTAGCTGGTGTCGTGATGAAACCACATCTCGCCGTCGCCGAAGGCGCCGATCGACTTGCCGTTCTCAACGATGTTGGTGACCATCATGAACGGCGTGTCGTATTCGCCACCCGGCGTACGGCCGTTGGCCGGTCGGCGGCGGACGTGGACCTTGCCGAAATAGCCGGCAGCCCGGACCTGATCGTCTTCCGATAATTGCTGATCGCGAAACACCACGACGATGTGTCGGTCGAACGCGTCGTTGACCGCCTTGACGGTCGCGGCATCGAGCGGTTCGCGCAAATCCACGCCGGTGATTTCGGCTCCGAGCGCGGGCGAAAGCGGCTTAACCGACAGCGCCATCCGTTTCCTCCTTTTGTTGCCTCTTGCCGGATCCGAGCAATGCTTTTGGTGTGCGCTACTCGGTCGCTGGCGCGGCTCGTGCAAGTGTAGTCCTATTGGCTAGACTGACAAGCAACCGCAAAGGTTGGCAACGACGAGGTTGCAATGATCCCTGTTCGTGCGACCCTCGCACTGCTCGCATGCCTGTTCGCCCTCCGGGCGCAGGCCGATCCGGCGGCCGATTTCTACAAGGGCGCCACCGTCACGATGGTCGTCAGCACCAGCGCCGGAGGCGGGTATGACACACTGGCGCGCGCCATCGCCCGACAATTGGGCCAACACATCCCCGGTCATCCGACCATCGTAGTGCGCAACATGCCGGGCGCCGGCGGGATCATCGCCACCAACTATCTTTATTCCGCCGCGCCGCGCGACGGCTCGGTGCTCGGCCTGATCCAGAGCGATCCGCCGCTCGAGCCGCTGTTTGGCGCCAAGCAGGCGCAGTTCGACCCGCTCAAATTCAACTGGCTCGGCACCCCGAGCGTGGAAACTGCGATGGTGCTGGTTTGGCACACGGTGCCGGTGAACTCGGTCGACGATTTGCGCCGGCGCGTAACCGAAATGGGTGCTTCCGGCGCGAATTCGACGCCGGCGTTCTTCGCGCGGCTGTTAAACGCGACACTCGGCACCAAGATGAGGGTCATTCCGGCCTATCCGGGGCAGAACGACGCATTCCTCGCCATGGAGCGCGGCGAACTCGACGGCTATCCGAGTGTGTTCTACAGCGCGTTGTCGTCGACGCGACCGACTTGGCTTCCTGAAAAGAAAGCCAAGGTCATCGTACAATTCGGATCGGAGAAACTTGCCGCACTGGGCGACGTGCCATTCGCGCCCGATCTCGTGACCAATCCCCAGGACAAGCAGGTGATGGAAGTGGCGTTCACGCCGCTCGCGCTGGGCCGCCCGTTGTTGATGCCGCCCAGTGTTCCCGCGGATCGCGTTGCGATCATGCGCCAAGCCTTGATGGCAACATTCGCCGATCCGGTCTTCCTGGCCGACGCGAAGAAGATCGGCTTGCAGGTCAATTCGCCGCGTGATGGCGGAGAGCTTGTCCGGGTGATCGAACGCGCTTATCGCGCGCCGCCGCAGATCATCGAACGGCTGCGGAAATTGAACGAGCCGTAGGATGCATTATTGCGTCGGTACCAACGCGTCAGCGCCGGCTTTGGCGACTTCGGCGTCCTGCGGCGAGAGTGCGCCCGCAACGCCAATCGCGCCGACGATCTTGCCGTCGACTATGACCGGCACCCCGCCCTCCAGCGGAGTGGTGTTGTTCAGCGCCAACAGGCGCATCCCAGCGCCGCCGGACGTGATCGCGTAATCCAGCGCCTTGCTCGGCAGCTTGAAGTCGAGCGCCGTGCGCGCCTTGCCCTGAGAGACCGCGACAGCGAACAGCGGCGCATTGTCGACCTTGTGGAACATCACGAGGTTGCCGCCGCTGTCGATGATCGTGATCGCGACCTGCCAGGAGTTCTCGGCTGCTTTCAATTCGGCCGCTGCCATTGCGCGCTTGGCCTGATCGAGCGTGATCGCCGGCCCATAAGCCGGGCGCGGCGCCGGAGCCGCCGCCGGGGCTGCCGGGGGCGCGGCCGGTGCCGCCGGCTGTTGGGCCATGGCCGGTTGGAGCATGGCCGGTTGGAGCATGGCCATACCGGCCGACAGCACGAACGCGCAAGCAAGCGCGAGCATTCGGGACATTGGCAAAGCCTCCTCCGCCGCTGACTCCATCAGGGCGGCCAGTGCCGGCCCTGAACGTTGCGACAAGCCGCCAGCGTTCGGAGCCGGCGCACGACGCGCGGCGGAGAATAAGCGGCGGAGGCCGTTCGTGGAAGTCGCAACATTCATCAGAACCGGAGCTTAGGCGAAAAAATCGCGCATAAACGTGATCGGATAACCCGCTGTACCGTCGAAGCCAGATGCGTATATCTTGTCCGCAACACAGGAGATGGCGCCCATGTTCTCATTCCGGAAAATGCTGGAAATGCCCACCGCCGGCGAGACTTTGCCGGGCCGGCAGACGCCGATCCCGACTGCCAAGGACCATTATGTGAACGGCCACGCGCTCAAGGGCCCCTACCCGCAAGGACTTGAGACCGCGATGTTCGGCATGGGCTGCTTCTGGGGCGCCGAACGCAAGTTCTGGGAGCTCGGCTCCGGCATCTACGTCACCGCGGTTGGCTACGCGGGCGGATCGACGCCCAACCCGACCTACGAGGAGGTGTGCAGCGGCCGGACCGGCCACAACGAGGTGGTGTTCGTGGTCTACGATCCGAAGAAAATCTCCTATGAGCAATTGCTCAAGACGTTCTGGGAAAGCCACGATCCGACCCAAGGCATGCGCCAGGGCAACGATGTCGGCACCCAGTATCGGTCCGGCATCTACGCTTTCTCGCCCGCGCAACGCGCCGCCGCCGAGGCCTCAAAGGCCGCCTATGGCAAGGCGCTGGCTGCCCAGCGCATGGGCCCGATCACCACGGAGGTCGTCGACGCCCCGCCGTTCTATTTCGCCGAGGACTACCATCAGCAATATCTCGCCAAGAATCCGCAGGGCTATTGCGGCCTCGGCGGCACCGGCGTGAGCTGTCCGATCGGCACCGGAGTCGCCGCGTAAAGGCGGACACCTCATAGCGGGCGCGGATCGCGCCGCGCCTTGCTATTCCGCCGTGCGCCGGTCCCTATTTCCCGGCTATGCTGGCGAATCAATGGTCGCGAGCGGGGAACGCCATGCGGCAGGGCGATCGTGCATTGCAGGCGCTGATCTTATGCAGCCGATGGCTGATTGCGCCGTTCATTGTCGGCTTGCTGTGCTGCATGCTGTTGATCATCTATCGGTTCTTCGCGGACTTGTACGAACTGACGATCGAAATGATGAAAGAGTCGTGGCATGACCTGGTCGTCGGCGTGCTCAACATGGTCGATCTGACGCTTGTCGCCAATCTGCTCCTCGTCGTTATTTTCTCCGCCTACGCAAACTACATCCGCAAGATCGAACCGGCCGAACATTCCCAGTGGCCGCCGGGCATCGCCAACATCGATTTCGGCACGCTGAAACAAAAGCTCCTGGCCTCGATTGCCGGCATTGCGGCGGTCGATGCGCTGGCTTGGTATCTCGACCTCGAAAAATATTCCGACACATCGAAACTCGCTTGGGCGATCGCCTTCCCCGTCATGTTCGTGGTCGCCATGGTGCTCTTGGCGTTCGCCGATTGGCTCTCGCGGCAATCCAATATTGAGCCGGAGTGAATCCCGATCGGCCGCGGGGCCTGCCGTCAGCCACGCTCGAACGCGTTGCCCGCTCCGATTTGCTGGCTTGCCGCGGCCGAGTGAGGGTTTGTTAACCATACTCAGCGTTAATCGGGTCGCGTTCGAACGAACCGGTCTGGATTTGCGCGTATGCGGATCGTCCGCTCATTGCTTCTGCTCTGCACCTTCGCCGTGACCGCCGCCGGATGCGCTGGCGGACCGGCCGGGTGGACTCCAGCCCCATGGGTTCCCGTGGCTGCAGCGCCCCCGCGGCCCATGATGGTCGCTCCGGCGCCCCCGCCTGGCATCGACTCGACGATCTATGGATCGGTCGCACCGCCCGCTCCGGTGCCGGCGCACGTCGTCGCAGCGCCGTCAGGCCGGGGTCTCTTGATGACGTCCGCCATCCCTGCTCCGGCTCCGCGTCTCGTGCGAGCCCCCTTCGTGGCGCCCGCCCCGCGTTTGATTGCGGTACCGGTCGGCCCGGTCGCGTTCGCGCCGGTCGCACCCGATAACCGGCCCTACACGCTCGATTCGGGCGATCGGCTGCGTATCGTTGTGTTCGGCCAGGACGGCCTGTCCAACTCTTACGTCGTCGACGCCAGCGGCCACATCGCCATGCCACTGATCGGAACGGTGTCGGCGCGCGGCGTGACCACGGACGAGCTGTCGAGCCGCATCGCCGATCGGCTGCGGCAAGGCTTTATCAAAGAGCCGCACGTCGCCGTCGAAATTGAAGCCTATCGGCCGTTCTTCATCCTCGGAGAAGTCGGTCAGCCGGGTCAGTATCCCTACGTTGCCGATATGACGGTCGAGACCGCGGTCGCCATCGCCGGCGGCTTCGGACCGCGGGCCTATCGCAGGACCGTCACCATCACGCGCGTCATCCACGGCCAGCAAGTCCGCCTGAAGGTACCGGTCAGCTATCCGATACGGCCGGGCGACACCGTCAACATTCAAGAGCGCTGGTTCTGACGCCAGCAATGGGCAGGCGGCGGACGACAGATAAAATTTTGATCCATCGTCCGCGCTGCGTCGTCTGATCGTCCGCTATTTCACGTTCTTCGCGAGAAACGCCATCGAGCGCTGCCAGGCCAATTTGGCCGCGGCTTCCTGATAGCTGCCGCGCTCGTCACAGTGAAAACCGTGCTGGGCGTCCGGATAGACATAGATTTCGCAGTCACCGCCGCGTTTCTGCTTGATCAGGTCGACATCGCTCATCGGGATCGATGCGTCCTTCTCGCCAAAATGCATCTGCACCGGCACTTTCGGCTTCTGGTCGACATTTTTGGCGATTTGACCGCCGTAATAGCAGACCGCCGCCGAGAGACCGTTGAGCTTGCACGCCGCGAGAAACGAAATTGTCCCGCCCATGCAGAAACCCATGATCGCCACCGGGCCGGATTTCTTCAGTTCGTCGATCGACGCCTGGACGTCGAGCAGCATCTTGCCCCAATCGGGATTGGCGACGAACTTGCGGGCGGCGGCGATCTCATCGGGCGTATAGCCGGATTCGAAATTCGGCTGTTGACGATCGAACACCGCCGGCGCCAACGCCGCATAGCCTTCCCCCGCCAGCCGGTCGCAAACTGCGCGGATGTGATGATTGACGCCGAAAATTTCCTGAATGACGACGATGCCGCCCTTCGACGTTCCGCTGGGATCGGCGCGGTAGGCGCCGAGCTTGAAGCTGTCGGAAGCGGTGAGTGAAAACTGCTTACCCAAGATGATCCTCCATTGACTGACCGCGAATGATCGCGACCGCAAACCCGTCGTCCGATTGTAACGCTCGCATCGGGTTTCGGCTCCGGCCGGGCGGTACGGCCAAGATACACCGTCGATCGCACCGGTTGAATGGCCGTGCGCGAGCGATGCCCTACGGCATTTTCCGGAAAAGTGGCTGCCGGTTTGCCGAAGAAAATGCGACTGACTCTATAAAACCGGCGTGGCGGACGAACGAAAGCCGCCGAAATGCGCGGGCGCGCAATCCGGCGGCTTGAAACTGCGACGCGCGATCAACGGGTGACGACAATGAAGTCAGTGTGGACGCCCGTCTCCCCGCCAAGCCCCTGATCGGACACCACGAGTGACGAGCCAGGTACCATCAGCTGGGAGATCTGAGTGATCACGTCCGGCGGAATCTGGATGCGCGCCAACGCCTCTTCGGGCGTCGAAGCCGGCTGCGTGCTTTCCGGCTCCGCGACCCGCTCCTCGACGCGCACGCGCCGGCGCCGGCCCCAAGCGTCGCGCACGTATTTCCAATGCTCGACCTTCCTCGACGGCGCTGCATTGGGCAGGGTCGTCACGGTCCAGCGGAAGGTGGAGTGGTCAGGCAGATAGTCCAGCGCCGTGTAGACATGGGTGCCGAGCGCTTGCTCGGGATGCTCGATCGTCACCGGCGCATCGAACAGCGGCGCGAAATTCTGCCGCACATAGATCCTGCCGGTTTTACGGCTGACGAAGATGGCAATCGGCCTGTCGCTCCCCTCCAGAATTCGCGCCGGCTTGGTCAGCGGAATCGGAACGTTTTCAATCGCGATCGGTGCGGTGATATTGGCCGCCGCTGGCGCACTTGCAGCCGCGCCCGGAACCGGAGGCGTGGATGCTGGCGGCGCGGTCGGCGCTGATGCAGCCGCGGTCCCATCTTTAGCCGACGTCGGGGCTGCCGGCTGCGGGGTGGCCGCCGTCGCGGCAGGCGCGGGCGCCGGTGACGGTTGAGCCGCCACGCCCGGAGTCTTGCCGTCAGCGGCAGGAGATGCGGCCGGCGCCGGCATCTCGGCGGCCTTCGTCGGCTCGGCCGCGGCAGGCGGCGCCGTCACAGCGGCGGGCGCCGGATTCAAGCGGAGATCGGGCTGCCCGGACTGAACCGTGCTTGTGGGCGCGGGCCCAGTTTTGGTTTGATCGGGAGCGGCCGCAGGCGCGGGCATCGCACCGTCGCCCGTCTGAGCGGTTTTGGCGCCGGCGGCGCCGGCCGGCATCGCTCCGGTCGGCCCGGCATCGGTCTTGGTGCCGGGGACGACTTGCTGGGCGGTCTCGACGCCCCGCGGCAAGGCGGCGGTCGGCGGCAAGTCCTTGTGTACGAACAGATGAGCATCGGCGAACGGGAGCGGCCGCAATTCCGGACGGGCGATGATAACCCGCATACCCATGGTCGGCAGCATCCACAGCTTGGCCGCAAAGGCCTCTGGCATGCGGATGCAGCCGTGCGATGCCTGACGTCCGACGCCGGGGCCCTGGTGCAGCGCCACGCCCGACCAGGTGATGCGCTCCATGTAGGGCATGGGCGCGTTGCTGTAGAGATTTGAGTGATGATAGCGGTCGCGCTCGATGACGCTGAAAACGCCGAGCGGCGTCAGATGGCCGGGAACACCGGTCGCGACCGGTTCAGTCGCGACGAGCTGACCGTCGCTGTAAAAGTGCAATTTTTGCTGCTCGATCGAAACGAAAATCTCCAGAGGTCCTTTCGGGATGTCGCCGAAGGGTAGCTTGCTGACCTGCTGCTTCTGCACATGCCTGCGGGCCGCCTTGTGTTTGACCGGATGCGGGGCCTGATACTGATACGGCATGAGGTACTGGTATTGCGCACTGGCCGGCGAAGAACCCAGCGTCATCGCCAAGCCCAGCGCCAGCGCGCAGGCATTGCCGAGCAGAACGCGTCTGAAGTGCGGATTGAGTGCGGAGCCGCGCCGCGCACGTTCGGTATTCACCTGATGATCCTCTGGTAATTTGAAACAAGATTCCGACGCGTATTTTTTACTCGACAAATCCGCCTCCCACCATCTGTCCGCAGCCGAGGAGCCCCATTATCCACGGATATGGGTAACACAAAACACCCTTGTGACGCCGCTGTTTATGCCGCCGTAATGCGATTTTGCCGAAGTGCCCTCAGGAGCGCGGCGCGACCCCAAAAGCCTGGGCCAGAAGCTCATATGAATGCCGGCGCGCCGCGTGGTCATAGACCATTGTGGTGACCATGATTTCGTCCGCCCGCGTCGCCTCAATCAGCGGCAACAGCCGCTTCATGACTGTCTCAACGCCGCCGACAATGAGACGGTTGCGCTGGTGGGCAATGCGCTCCCGATCGATCGGCGCGTAGGGGTAGGCGGCAGCTTCGTCGGGCGAGGCGAGCGGCGCGTATTCGCCCTTGCCACGGCGGGCATAGTGCAGGTCGGCACTCGAGGCGATGCGCTCGGCTTGCGCATCGCTGTCCGCCACAATTATCGCGGCCCCCAGGATCGCATAGGGTTCCGGGAAAGTGGCTGACGGTTTGAAATGCTCGCGATAGCTCAGCATCGCGCTGGTGGCATCGTAATCGGCGAAATGATGGGCAAAGGCGAAACCCATGCCGACGGCGGCGGCAAGCTCCGCGCTGTAGCCGCTCGATCCGAGCAGCCAGATTGGCGGCAACGCAACGTCGGCCGGCACGGCATGAACTTTGCGAAACGGGTGACCTTCGGGAAAACCGCCACGCTCCAGCAGCAGCAACTCCTGAAAACGCTCAAGAAAGTCGTCGCCCTCGCGCGGATCCTGCCGGGCCCGCAACGCATACGAGGTCACCGGATCGGTCCCCGGCGCACGGCCGAGGCCGAGGTCGATGCGTCCCGGAAACAGCGCCTCCAACACCTTGAACCGCTCCGCCACCATGAGGGGCGCGTGGTTCGGCAGCATGACGCCGCCCGAGCCGACGCGGATCGCCGACGTGGCCGCAGCAATCTGCCCGATCATGATCTCAGGCGCGGAGCTGGCGATGTTTGCGAGATTATGGTGCTCGGCAACCCAGTAGCGTTTGTAACCGAGCCGGTCGGCCAAACGCGCCAGATCGAGCGAGTTGCGCAGCGCCAACGAGCCCGGAGTTGCGGTCGTGACGGGCGACAGATCGAGGACTGACAGAGGAACCACGCGAGATCGCCCCAACTCGGCAGCGTGCCGGACGCATCAATCTAGGAATTTCCCGGCGGCGCCGCCACACATCGCGATCGGGCTCAGCCCGGTCCTACCAGCCGGATGAATTGGCCGCGCTACGCGAGGCCGATGCGCTCGAGAAGCTGGGCGCGGATTGGAAGACCGGATCGATGGGACTGCCGTTTTGGCCAGGGCTGCGACGCACCCTGCGCACAATGCGCCTTCTGACGGCGGGGCGGCGGTGCACGGCCAGCTTTCGGACGATTTTGCCGGTCTTTTTAGCTTCGATTTTGCGAACCGGTTTCGCCGCCGCCTTTACGGGCGCTGTAACCGCCATTGGCGAGGGCGCGGCCTCGTTCGCCGGTGGCGCGGCCCCAGCCGCTTTCATCGCTGCGCCAGAGTCATTGTCTGGCTTTGCCGCAGGAACAGGCGTGACCGCCTCTGCTTCCACCGGCGGTTTTTGTGCCGACAGATCGGAGACAGCTGGCGCTGCGCTTGCGGCCGGCACGCTGGCCGATGGCTCCGGCGCGGCAGATGTAGACGCAATTGTGCCCGTGACTTGCACCGGGCTCAGGTCGGGCGGCGCTTTCGCGCTCGCTGATGGGGTAGGTGTATCGGCCGAGGATGATCGAACACTCGCCGTCTGGTCGGGCGCAATGCTGGGCGGATTGGCGGCGTTGTCAGCCGGCGCAACCGCAACAGGTGCGGCCGCAGGCGCGACTTGTTGCGATGAGCCATTCGCGGCTTGAACGGACGGTAAGATTTGCTCGGCGGCTTCCGGTGCGGGCGGCGGCGGCACGGTGGCGGCCGGCGTTACCGAGACGGCGGGTTCAATGACCTCGGCGGGCTGCGCGAGAGCGCGCGGCGGCGACGTCTCGATCACGGGTGTGGCGGCCGCCGCCGGCTTGCTTATTTCGGCCGTGCCCGTACCCGATGCCATAACGTTGATTTGGCCCGCGCCCGTTGCATCGGGCGCATCCACCGCGATCTCGCCCCGTTGCGGACCATTCAGGTGCGACTGACCATCGAACGGCGTCCCCCACCCGGTCCGCGGTGCAGCGACATCATTGGCGACGAATTGAGCTGGCGCCGTCCCGACCGGCAGCCGACTCAGCGGTTCATGATTGACGCGGAATGCGGCGAACAGGCCGAAGCCGCAGGTCAGTGCCACGACTGAGGCGACCAACGCCCCCAACAGCAGGCGCACATTAGGAAACATTCGACCTCGCAACATGCCGGCGCGCGATCGCTGGACGGCAGCACGCGATACTTTTATCGGATCGTCGCAAGGCGGATTTCACTGCACCGGCCAACTGAGGCAGCCGGCGTGCGGAATTGATTCGAGCGAGATTAACTGAGTCGCGCCAAAGCCACCGTAAAAAATTACCTCTCACCGGCCAATGCGCCGGCGAGACATGACGATGACTGCCGAGGCGCTAGCGGCTGACCGGCGTTTGCGGCGCGCCGGGCGCTTGCGGCGCGCCGGGCGCTTGCGACGATGCCGTATTTGGCGGCGTGCCGGGCAGCACCACCACCCGCGTGCCAACCTGGACTCGATTGAAGAGATCCTCGATGTCCGTGTTGGTCAGCCGGATGCAGCCCGACGATACGAAGGTGCCGATGGTCGAGGGCTGGTTAGTGCCGTGGATGCGGTAGAGCGTGTTGCCGAGATAGAGCGCGCGCGCGCCAAGCGGATTGCTCTCGCCACCGGCCATGAAGCGCGGCAGGTAAGGCTGACGCTCGATCATTTCCTTGGGCGGAAACCAGTCCGGCCATTCCTTCATGCGGCTGATGCGCTCGGTGCCGGTCCATGTGAAGCCTTCGCGGCCGACGCCGATGCCATAGCGCAAAGCCTTGCCGTGGCCCATGACCAGATAAAGGTAGGTGTTAGGCGTATCGATCACGATGGTGCCGGCCGGCTGATTGGTCGGATAATCGACCAGCTGGCGTTGGAAGCGCTCTGGCAACTGCGGCGTCTGATTCTGCTCGGGCTGGTAATCAGGAGGCAGCGCGGCAACGACGGTAGCCTCCGGCTGCCGGACAGGAGCTGCCGTTACCGGAGCCGACACTGTGCCTGTCACGTCAGGACCACCAGGCCTACCGCCAACTTCGGCCGGGGGACGGAAGCCGGGCGCGGCCGGCTGCGGCGGAAAATTGCCGCCAGAACTATACGCGGGCTGACCGTAGGGCTGGCTCGGCGCCGGAGGGGGATAAGCTTCGGTCTGCTGTTGGCCCCCATAGGGCTGCGCCGGATAGGGCTGGCCATATCCAGGCGGCGGGCCACCTTCGGGCGGGGGCAACGGCGCGCTGCTGTAGCTCGGCGGCGGTCCGTAGCCGGGCGGCGGAGGCGGGGGATACGGCTGATAGCCCGGCGCCGGCGACGGATAGTACTGCGCGGCAGCGGGGCCAATCATTCCGGCGAGGGCAAAGGCAAGCAATGCAAGGCGGGTGCAGACGCGCACGGAAATTCCCCCAAACTCCCCAAGATACGATGCTGTTGTGCCGTCCAGATGGGGCGGTAACAAGGCAATGCCGCTACAAGGCGCGGCACTTCGTCGATCTTGGCGGTACTACGATGTTGCTCCGATTGACGTAAATGTTCCACTAATGGGCGCTGGGCTCAAGCCGGTCCTTACGCCGGTTCTGCCCCGCTATTCACAATGCCCCAGGGCTTGATTGCAACGCAGCCAGCGGACAAATACCCTCTGTTGCCGTTGCGGGCGCCACACAGGCGCGCAATCTGGGGCGGCTCAGACGGCCACTCCGTCGAGCCGTTCGCGAGGGAATATTTCTGATGCCGTCCGTGAGTGACTGGAAGATTCCGGCCTCCGCGCAACCGAAGCCAGAGGACTACGGCTACGACCTCGACCAGGCTTTGGCCTCCGTGGTGGGGCTGCGCACGATTGTCCCGGCCGACGCCTTCACCGCGGAAACGCTCGGCACCGAGCGCGCGGGTCACGGCGTCTTCATCCGTGACAACGGGCTCGTTCTGACCATCGGCTATCTGATCACCGAGGCCGAGACGATCTGGATCACGCTCTCCGATGGCCGCTCGGTCCCTGGCCATGTGCTCGGCTACGACCAGGAAACGGGATTCGGCCTCGTCCAGGCGCTCGCCAAGCTCGACGTGCCGGCGCTCGAGATCGGCCAGTCATCGGAAACGTCGGTCGGCGAACGCGTGGTGGTCGGCGGCGCCGGCGGCCGGTCGCGATCGGTGGCGGCTCGCATCGTCGCCAAGCAGGAATTCGCCGGCTATTGGGAATACGTGCTTGACGAGGCGATCTTCACCGCGCCCTCGCATCCGAACTGGGGCGGCACGGCGTTGATCGGTCCCACCGGCGACCTGCTGGGCATCGGCTCGCTGCAATTGCAGCACGTCGTGGACAAGGGCCAGCCGCAGAACATCAACATGATCGTGCCGATCGATCTGTTAAAGCCGGTCCTCGACGATCTGATGAAAACCGGCAACCGCAAAGGCCCGCCGCGGCCGTGGCTCGGCCTCTACGCCACCGAGGTGGAAAGCCGGCTCGTCGTCGTCGGTCTCGCCGATCGCGGCCCGGCCAAGAAGGCCGACATTCGCAACGGCGATATTCTGCTGTCGGTCGCCGGCAAGGAAGTGCGCGATCTGGCGGGCCTGTTCCGCCGCATCTGGGCGCAAGGCCAAGCCGGCGTCGAAGTGCCGATGACGATCTACCGCGACGGCGAAACCATGGATCTGCGCATCAAATCAAGTGAGCGCAATCGGTTTCTCAAAGGGCCGAGCTTGCATTAGATAGATTTCGAGAAAAATCCCGTTCAGGTCCGAACTATCTTCACGCGCAACGCGCGGAAATGTCGCCGAGGAAATGGCGGCCAAACGTTCTGCAGGTCGGACGGCCTATCAAATGGCAATATCGCGATTGACCTATGCTGTCTGATTAAGCGGCCGACGCTGCACTATTCACGACAATGTCGAAGTCTGCCAAGTTTGCAGACCCGGCTTGCATCAAGCGTTCGGTGTCCTCGACCAGGCGCGCGATGATGAGTTGCAATACCGCAAATCCGAACGAGCGATCCTGAAAATAAAGCTGCTTCGCCTTGCTCTCGGTCAGTTCGAGCACGTTGCAATCGGTCCGGCATACGATGGTGGCGGTGCGCCGTTGGCTTGATGCAAATACACCAATCTCGCCGACCATGACGCCCGGATGGAGCACCTTGCTGAATTCGACGACCTCGATTTCACCGTCCACCAGGTAATAAAGCCGGTCTGCCCGCTCGCCTTTGCGCACCAGCGCTTGGCCGACGCTGAACTTTCGCCGCGTCATATACGGCAACAGGGTTTGGACCGAGAGGTCTTTGCGCGGCGCTTCACGCATCTCGCGCACCAGCCGATAGAATTGCGCCAGGCGCAGCGCGTTCACCGGCAACAGGATCGCGTGCAGGAGCAGCACCGGATAAAGCTGATCGGCATA
>DASZWK010000157.1:0-5726 GCA_035546235.1 Xanthobacteraceae bacterium
CGCATCAGCGTCAAGGCGCTCGCCGATCTCGGCTACCACTATCAGCCGTTCGACCGCCGCCACACGCCGAACTCGAATTGGGGCCGCGTGCCCGGACTGAAAATTCTTTATGGCTCGACGGTCGGCATCATCGGGCTCGGCGAGATCGGCCGGGAGCTCGCGCAACGCGCCGCGGCCTTCGGCATGCGCATCCTTTACACGCAACGGCGGCAGGCGCCGGCAGAGATCGAGCGGCAATATCAGGCCACGTACAGGCCGATGGCACAGTTGCTTGGCGAAAGCGACTGGGTGTTGCCGTTCGTACCGAGCGTGCCGGAGACGGCGAACCTCATCGGCCGTGCGGAACTGGCGCAGATGCGGCCGGGGGCGCGACTGGTCAACATTTCCCGCGCCAACGTGGTCGACCGCGCGGCGCTCCTTGACGCGCTGAAATCCGGCCACCTCGGCGGCTTCGGCCTCGATCCGCTCTACGAAAGCCCCGGCCGCGACGACGACGAGTTGTTGCAGTTTCCCAATGTCGTCATGACGCCGCACATCGCCGCGCAGCCGCGCTTCAACGCGCTCGACGATCTGGAGGAGATGATTACGGGCCTGGCGCGCGCCTGCTCTAGGTAACCGCGACCGGTGCCAGCGCCTCGATGTCGGTGACGACGTCGATCACCGCCGGTCGCCCGGCGGCAAGCGCCTGCGTCAGCGCTGCAGGGAACGCCGAAGCGTGCTCGACGCGAAGGCCGAGCGCGCCCATGTCCTCGGCGATGCGGGCGAAATTGACATTGCTGAAGGTCCACAGCCGGCGCGCCTCGTCGGTCTGCTTGCCGCCATAGACGCGATCGAAGCCGCGCTTCGATTGATTGCCGCCGCCGTTGTTGTTGACGACGGTGACGGCATTGATGCCCCAGCGCGCCGCCGTCTCGATCTCGGCGATGTGGTACCAGAAACCGGCATCGCCCGTGAACGTGACCACCGGGCGCTCCGGGCTCGCGCATTTGGCGCCGAGACCCGCCGGAAACGCCCAGCCGAGATGGCCGGCGCTGCGCATATAACTCTGCCGCGGGCTTTTCAGATCGAACATGCCGCCCATCCACATGCCGGCATGGCCGGTATCGACCACCACGATGGCGTCGTCGGGTACGTGCTGCGACAGTTCGTGGCACAGCCGCTCAGGCCTGATGGGCACGGCGTCCGACTCGAGCGCCGACTGGTATTTGCTGCGCCACTCGCCGGCCATTGTCTGCGCCTCCGCCACCCAGGCCTTGCGCCGGCCGGCGCTGGCGGGGTCCGCCATTTTCATCATCGCCGCGAGCGTCACCTTGGCGTCGCCGTTGACCGCCGCTTCGAACGGATAATTGCGGCCGATCGCCTCCGGATCGATGTTGATCTGCACGGTTGGCGTGCCGATTTTCGGCACCGCCCAGAAATGCGTGGTCATGCCGCCGGTCTCGGTGCCGATGAAGCAGACGAGATCGGCTGCGTTGACAACGCGGTTGGCGCTCTCGCGCGAATAGGTACCGGCGACGCCGACTGAGAGCGGATGATTGGCGGGGATCGAATCCTTGCCGTTGAGCGAAGTCGCAATCGGAATTTGCAGCGCTTCGGCGAGTGCCACCAATTCGGCCTGAGCGCCGGAGGCGCGGATGCCGCCGCCGGCGACGATCACCGGCCGCGCCGCGCCTTCGATGACCTTGAGAGCCGCGCGCACGCTTGCTTCGTCCGGCTGCGGCCGAAAAGCCGGCGCGCGTGCGAACAGCGGTTCGACGAGCGGCTCCATCTCCGCCTCCTCGGCGTCGATCTGACCCTCGTTGCCGCGGAATTGCAGATGCACCGGCCCGGGCGTGCCGCTCGTCGCAACGCGGAACGCCTGGCGCACCATGTCGGGAAAGCGCGCCACGTCGTCGACCGTGGCGTTGAACTTGGTGACCGGTTCGAACGCCGGCACGTCGTCGACTTCCTGATACACCTGCCGGAACTTGGTCTTCGGCTCGCGCCCGCCGGTCATGGCGATGACCGGCGAATGGGCGAGCCACGCATCGCGCAGCCCGGCCGCCAAATTGAGCGCGCCGATCACCTGCGCCATGCAGATACCGGGCTTGCCGGAGGCGCGCGCATAACCGTCCGCCATGTAGGCAGCGGCCTTCTCGCCGTGAACGTGCAACCGCTTGATGCCGGTTTCGCGCCGTTCCATCTCCGCGTAAGTCGAGCGCAGCACGGCCGGCACGTGAAACACGTGGGTGACGCCGTAGCCCTTGAGCATGTCGGCGAGGCATTGCGCCCCGGTCATTTTGCGGTTGTGTCCGATTTGCATCTTCATCCCCTTCTGACTGTCATGCTCTGCGAAGGCAGAGCATCCAGTAGCCGCAGCGCTGCGTTATTTGCTTAAAGATCGGCGATTACTGGATCATCCGCTTTTGCGGATGATGACATTCCGTCACTGCGACAGTCTAATCCTTGAACACCGCGACCGCCCGCACCGGCGAACCGGTGCCTTCGCGCCATTTCAGCGGCAGGCAGATGAACTGGAATTCGCCCTGGCCGAGCAGCGCTTCGAGATTGCACAGACTTTCAAGATGCGTGATGTCGAGTTCGAGGCAGGCCTTGTGCACGAGCGAGTTGACCTTGCCTTCTGGTCCCGGCCGCATCGAGTCGATGCCGAAATGCACGACGCCCTGGTTGGCGAGCCATTCGGTGGCGGCGACGTTGACGCCGGGATTGTCGGTCGAATAGGCCGCGGTCGGAAACGTGCGCACGTGGTGGCCGGTGCAGAGCAGCACTGTGCCTTTCTTGGGGATCGGCGTGCCGGCCTTTTTCACCGCGGCCTCCAGATCGGACGGCGTGATTTCGGCGCGCGGCGCGATGTGACGCAGGTCGATGCAGATGCCCTGCACGATGCAATTTTCCAGCGGGTACTCATTGATCGACGTGCCGGTCTTGCCGAAATGCCGCGGGGCGTCGATGTGCGTGCCGCCATGGTCGGGCATCGAGAAGAACATCACGCTATTGCCCTGGACGTTGCCGGATTCGGCAAACGCCTCTTCGTGGGTCTTCCAGATGCCGTGAATAATGGGCGGCTGCCCGGGATAAGACGGCGTGCGATGGTACAGTTCCCGGCTCAGATCGACGATCCGCATTGCGTTTTCCTCCCTTGCCGTTCGGGCGTGGGGCGCACACTATCCGCGCGTTGCGGCGGCGACAACGCCGAAGGTCTTTGAATGGGCGCAGAATTCAAAGAGTCTGACGAAATGCCCCTTTTCCTTGACGCATTAAGTTCATAGGCTCTGCCCATTGCGTGAATTGAGGGCGCGGGATGAGCGAAAAATCACGCGAGAAGAGAGCTATCGTTATCGGCGGCTCCATGGCCGGACTGTTCGTTGCGGCATTCCTTCGCCGCATTGACTGGCGCGTCGATATCTATGAGCGCTCCTCGATCGAACTCATCGGCCGCGGCGTGGGTATTTTTGCCACGCATCTGGAATTGCTCGAGGCCCTGGACAAATGCGGCGCCGGAACGGTCGACATCGGCGTCATTGTCTACAAGCGCGTCACCTTCGACCGCCAAGGTAAAGTCATCGCCGAAAAACCGCAGCTTCAGATCGTCACATCCTGGGACCGCTTGCGGCAGGTTCTGCTCAAGGCAATCGATCGCGCGCATTATCATTTCGGGCATACATTCGACCGTGTCGAACAGGACGGCAGCGAGGTTCAGATCCATTTCGCCAATGGACGCACCGAGCGTGCCGATTTGCTGATCGGCTGCGATGGCTTCCGGTCCAGAGTTCGCGCGGAACTCGTACCGCAGGCCCGGCCGGTCTATTCCGGCTGCTACATCTGGCGCGGCGCGCCGAACGAATCCGATCTGTCGCCGGGCACGCGCAGAACAATGTTTCCTTATTATTCGTTTTTCGTCGGCGATCAGCTTCAGGCTCTCGGTTACCCTATTTCTGGACTGGACGACGAGCTGCGTACAGGGCACCGCCGGTATAATTTCGGCTGGTACCGCGTCGCTGACGCCGGTGCGCTGAAGCAAATGTGCGTGGACGACCAAGGCCGCGAATATGAATTCGGCGTGCCGCCGCCGCTGGTACGTAAGGACCTGATTGTGCGGATGCGCGCCGATGCCGAGGCACTGCTGCCGCCGCAATACCTCGACTGCCTGCAGCATATCGAACAACCGTTTTTCACGCCTGTTTACGATTTCTGCTCGCCCAGCCTAGTGTTCGGGCGCGTGGCATTGGTGGGCGACGCCGCCTCGACCCCGCGTCCCCACATGGGTTTTGGAGTGTCCAAGGCTGGCGCGGAAGCGCAGGCGTTGGCGGAAGCCCTTTCCAGCTATGATGACATCGACCGGGCACTCGCCGCCTACAACACGGTACGTCATCCGTTGAGCGAGCGAATTGTCGCCCACGGCCAAAAGCTCGGGATGCAGCTTGGCATCGGGATATTGACGGACGACGATCGCCGGTTCGCGCAATTGCTGCAGACGCCCAACGGCATCCTGGATTGGATTGCCGTCCCAAACTTCCTGGCTGCGCGACATTGAAGGGGCGGCGACAAAGCTACGCAGGAGTAACGCATGAAGACCTCGACAGACCGCATCCTGACCACCCACACCGGCAGCCTGCCGCGGCCGAAGCCGCTGATCGACTTGATCCTACGGCGCGAGAAGGACGACACGATCACGGCGCAAGCGCTGGAAGCCGAGGTCACCAAGGCGACCGATGACGTCGTCGCCCGGCAGGTCGCCGCCGGTATCGACGTGGTCAGCGACGGCGAAATGTCGAAGCCGTCCTACACGATGTATATCCGCCATCGCGTCACCGGCATCGCGCCCGATCCGCGCGCCTCCGAGAAAGGGCGCGACATCATGATCGGCCGCGATCTGCTGGCGCATCCGGACTTCGGCAGCAACCGCCGTACGTTTTCCGACGTGCCGTTTCCCGGCTGCGTCGGCGACCTGCGCTACAAGGACCGCACCGAGCTCGACCGCGATCTGGCGCGGCTCAAAGCCGCCGTGGCGAAGGCGCAGCCGACCGAAGCATTCGTCACCGCCCCGTCGCCGGGAATCCTGACGCGCTTCATCATCAACCTGCATTACCCGACAGAACAAGCCTACGTCGATGCGCTGGCCGAAGTCCTGAAAGTCGAGTACCGCGCCATCGTCGAAGCCGGCTTCGTGCTGCAGATCGACTGCCCGGACCTCGGCTCCTGCCGCAACAATCAGTATCGCGACCTGACCGACGACGAGTTCCGCAACAAGATCGCCGAGCGCAACATCGCGGCGCTCAACGGCGCGATCGAAGGGCTGCCGGCGGACCGCATCCGCCTGCATATCTGCTGGGGCAACTACGAAGGGCCCCACACCCACGATCTGCCGGTGACCAAGATCATCGACATCGCGTTTAAGGCGCGCGTCCAGGGTTTCAGCATCGAGGCCGCCAATCCTCGCCACGACCACGAATGGGAAGATCTCAAGTCGGTGAAAATTCCCGACGACAAGATCCTTATTCCGGGCGTCATCGATTCAACCACCAATTTCGTGGAGCATCCGCGGCTGGTGGCGCAGCGTATCGGCCGCTACGCCCAAGTCGTCAATCGCGAACGGCTGATTGCCGGCGTCGATTGCGGCTTCGGCACTGCGGTACGCGCCGAACCGATCGTCGCCGACTCGATCGTCTGGGCGAAGCTCCGCGCCCTCGCGGACGGTGCGGCTATTGCGAGCAAACAATTGTGGG
>DASZWK010000158.1:0-2141 GCA_035546235.1 Xanthobacteraceae bacterium
CGCACGCGCGGCCGCGACGTCAAGAACCGCTGGATCGGTCTGCGCATGGAGGATCCATCGCCCGACATTGCCAAGCTCGCCGAGGCGCAGGGCGCGGTCGGCATCGGGCCGGTCACCAAGCCCGAAGATGTGAAAGCGGCATTGCAGAAAGGTGTCGACGTGCTCAAGAAGGGCGGCGTCTGCGTGATCGATTTCCATATCGACCCGCCGTCCGAGCGCCAGGCGGCCCATGCGCTCGGCCACCGAGCGACCGGCGAGTGAACAATCACGCGTTTCCCGGACGCGGCGCAGCGTGAAACGGTGCGCCGCTGATCCGGGATCGTTCCAAGTACCGAGCGCGTAACGGTCCCGGTTCTGCAGCGCATCATTTCGCTCCGCTTCATGCTGCGCTGCGCCCGGGAAACATTGTCTGAGACCGATGTCCTGGCTCTTTTTCGCATTCTCCGGCCCGGTGCTGTGGGCGATCTCGGTCCATCTCGACAAGTATCTGGTCGAGCGCTTCTTCAAAGACAGCAATGTCGCCGTGCTGCTGGTGTTCACGGCCTTCATCGGTCTCGTGATGCTGCCGTTCATCTGGTATTTCGAGCCGGCCGTCGTGCGGCTCGATATTAAGAGCATCGCCGTTATCGGCGTCTCGGGCCTGCTCTACATGGGCGGAATGCTGTTCTATCTGCGAGCGCTGCAGTCCGACGAGGCGTCCGTGGTGGCGCCGTTTTTTCAGGCGTCACCGCTGTTCGGCTACGTCCTGGCTTATCTGGTGCTTGGCGAGACACTCTCGCCAAGGCAGATGGCCGGCGGCGCGCTGATCATCATCGGCGCGCTGACGGTTTCAATCCGGCTCGGCGAGCGGCGCGCGTTGAAGCTGCGGCTGGCGGCGCTGATGCTGACCTGCGGCTTCGTGCTGGCCGTCGCCACGCTCATCTTCAAGATCTTCGCCGTCAAGGTGACGTTTTGGACCACGACGTTCTGGCTGTTTGTCGGCGAGGCGGTGTTCGGTGCAGTACTGTTGATGATCGGATCGTATCGCAGGGAATTCACCGCGCTGCTGCGCCGGAACACCGGCGCCCTGTTGTCGATCAATGCGTCAAACGAGCTGATCAATCTGGGCGGCGGCCTTGGCAACCGCTACGCGCTGTTATTCGCGCCGCTCAGCATCGTGCAGGCGATCGGTTCGACCACCACGCTGTTCGTGTTCGCATTCGGCGTCGTGCTCAGCTTGGCGTATCCGCGGCTCGGCCGAGAGGACTTATCGGGCCGCGAACTGGCGCAGAAGGGACTTGCGGCTGTGTTGGTCGCCGCGGGCGTCGCGCTGGTGACGCGCTGAGCTGCCCTGAAACGACTATGCCTCGATGCTGATGCCGAACTGCGACAGCGCTTCTTCCAGATAATCGGACAGTAGCGGCATGCCCAGCAGATACGACGCCGTACGCGTGTTGTGGGCGCGTGCCGCTTCGGCGCGCAATTCGTCCCAGTCCGCCAGCGTGCCATCGCCGCGTCCGAGCCAGACGAGCGCCACCAAGTCGACTTGCTCGTCTATGCTCATGTCATGAATGACCGAGGTGATCTCCTTCACGACCGGATCGTCCTTATGATCCTCCAGCACGGCGATCATCGCGTCGTCGCTGGGATTCGAGGCATCGTCCGGATCGGTGACCTCGTCCTTGACCTCGAATTCCCGTGCCTTCTCGACGATGAAACAAAGCTTGTCGGACGGGATCGACAGTTCGGGCACATTGTCTGCGTCTACGGCGTCGTTCGGCATGGCGTCCTCATATGGCTATAGGCGCGCAAAATCTCATGAATGCATAACGCACCTGGCGGGTGCCGGGTTTGACATGCGTCAAATATATTTCGGGGCAGGCAGGCTCGACGGCGCCTGCGCGGGCGCGCCATCGCGCCGCGGCAGCGCGGTTGCGCTGTGACCATGGGAATTATATCTGCCGCAATAGCCGTGGTAGGATATGGCCCGGCTGCGGCACGTCCGATTTGCAACGAGGTGAACGAGCGATGAATTGGATTTCACAGGTGAGGCCAAAGATTCGCTCGTTTTTGCGCCGTGAGGTGCCGGAGAACCTCTGGATCAAGTGTCCGGAGACCGGCCAGCTCGTTTTCTACAAGGATGTTGAAGCCAACCAGTTCGT
>DASZWK010000159.1:0-21061 GCA_035546235.1 Xanthobacteraceae bacterium
ATCCCCTGCCATTGATCGGCGAAGTCGGCGTCGACCTTGCTGCGAAAGCCGCGCAGACGATCATCCGTGAATGGTGCGTCGAACGCGTCGCTCTCGTTGTTGCTGCCGTAGACCAGGGTCGACAAGGTGATGTTTTTTTCACGCGACCGCAGTGCCGGAAAGGAGAAGCCGGCATCGGCGTAAGGCCCAAGGGTCCGATAGAGCAGCGACTCGAGCTGGATCGTGCCGGGCGTGCCCCAGGCATCACTGCCGTCGGCGAAGAAGGTCAGCCCTTCGCTGGTGAGCACCTGTTTGTAGCCGAGGGCTGCGTAGTTGAGTTCCTTCAGTGGCACCACGCCCGCATAGGTGAACGTCCACGCCTCGTGCTGCCCGAACAGATTGTTGAGCGTCGCTGATCCGTAATACTCGAACGGCCCGCGCGCCGGCGTACCGCGGTTGTCGATATGCGCGTTGGCGTCGATCCGCTTCTCGGCGACCTCCACGACGAGCGTCGCAGCGCCGCGGGCGGTCTCCGAGGGCCGCAGGCTGGTCTTGAATTTCAGTCCGGGCAGGTCGCCGGCGAGCAGCAGATAGCGCTCGATGGTGCGGATGTTGACCGGCCGCGCGGCGGTGATCTTGGCCGCATAGGCGGTGAAAAAGTCGCGATAGCGGTGCAGCTGCGGCGGCCACTCGACCTTGTCGATGTAGCCTTCAATGACTTCGACGTGGACGATCGCGCCATCGGGGCTGAGCTGCTGCGGCGGCACGATGGCGCGTGACAGCACATAGCCGTCGTTGCCGTATTTGGACGTGATTTTCTGCGCCAGCGCATAGACGGCGGCGAGCGACACGCGCTGGCCGACCATGCCCGCATAGAGTTCTGCGAGCTGCTTCTTGTCGTAGACCGTCGAGCCGGTGACCTCGACGCCCTGGACCAAAACAAAAACCTTGTCGGCGCCGGGAGGCGCGACGGTGCTGGGCAGGGTGACAACCGGACCAGCCGGCTGCGATTGCGCGGCTGGCGGTTCGATAAAGCGCTGCCGCTCCCGCCCGGGCAGATCGCTCGGCGGAACGACTTGCGCCTTGGCCGCCGTTGTCATCAAAGACACCAGCGCCAGCGCTGCCAACAGCCATATGCGGGACCCCATCGCCCGTGCCCCGGTGAGCCTTGTGCCCACTGCGCCTTTCCCATGAGGATTCAACGGCCTATAGGGCCGAGAGTCAACAACGGACAGCTCGCGCAATGCGTGAGTTTCAGGCCGAAAACGCGCTCCGCCTGTGCCTATCTGGCGGCCGCCAAGGACCGTTTCGCCAGCAATGCGTTGACGTGGCGCAGCACATGATCCGCAACGATGGCGTGCCCTTCTGCCGTCGGGTGGAAGGCGCCGCTGATCAGGGCCGCGTAGGGCGGCTGCAGGTCATCGAATGCCGAAATGCCTTCCTTGTGGGTATTGGCGGCCAGGAAGGAGTCGTTCGGACCACGGACCAGGCGCCAGTGATGCGCGTAGGGCGAGGCACCCGCCGGCGAATAAGGAACAAAATCCTGAGTCGCTGCCGACATCCGCGGCATCGCCATGTTGACCTGGTCGCTCATCGCTGCGTGCGGGTCCCTGGCGCATACGCCGCGGTGCGTGAACTCGGCGGTGTGGTCGGTGATGAACTGGAAGCCGGTGCCGCGGCCTGTGGCGAGACCTGCCGGACAGCCGGGCTTGCTGGCGTCGTCGATGCACGCCTGGCGAGCCTCCAATTGGGCGACGAACCGCGTGACTTCCTGCACCCGTCCGCTGTCGTAGCGGAATTTGGGGTACACATCGAGCCCGAGCGTCGGTATCCGGCCGCAAACGTTGCCGGTTTCGTCGAACTGAATCGGCTCATAGGCGTTCTGGAGCACCCGCGCGGGATCGACTCCGAACCCGTCCCGCAGCGCGTCCTTCACAGCCAACATGCGGCGATCTAATACCCGCAGATAGGCCTCAGAGACGCTTGGCGAATAGCGGATCTCATGGCCGATCAGGCCCGCGACCGGCGCGATATCGGATGCGCTCGAGGTGATTGCGTAAGCGACCAGCGCGCCGAAGCCGACGTCGTTGCCACCCACCGACAGCAACACCACGTCGATCGGACGCTTGCGGTCCTGCGGCGGACACCACCGCATCGTCACGGTGTTTTCGCTGATCGAGGTGCTACCGGCCGAATACGTGGGCAACCGGTAGTTCACCGCGTGCGTACGCTCACTGTCGCTGCGGCAGATCAAGCTGGCCAGCTGATCAAGTTGCGCCGGAGTCTTCTTCTGGCCATTGGGGAGCGACATCTCATCACGCGCGTCGCTCGGCGTGAACAAGCCTTCGACGATATCGGCGCCCGAGCATGCCAGGCTGACGAAAGTGACGGCGCGGTGCCGGTCCTCAAGCGCCATCCCCATGCTGACGCGGAACGGATAGCCGTACTGCGAGCGGTGGCAATCCGGGCTCAGCCACTGCGCGCGCGCCTTCTCGAAAGCACCGAGAAATTCCGGCGTGTTCGGATCATAGACCAGATCCTTCATCTCATCAGCCATCAGGCGCTTCGGCAGCGCCTTGGGATTGAACTGGTCTTCCGCCGAGGCGACGTGATAATCGGCGTTGCCGCGGCTGGCGAGATTCTGGTTGGCCTGCAAATTGACGGGGTCGTAGACCATTTGCCGCGTGGCGCTGAAAGTCACCGGACGATCCGGATTGCTTTCGCCGGACGCAAAGCTGTCGCCCATTGCAACCACCAGCAGGTCTTCAACGACGATGCTTGAATCGGCGAGCTCGGTGCCGTTCGGCAGTTTGACCTTGACCGACACGCCCGAGAGATTGCGGTCGAGCGAAAACGGCACGCGCCTGAGCACGAGCTTGGCTTTGCATGGCTGCTTGCGCGCGTCCACCGGGGAATTGGGCCGGCGCGCATGCCAACTCCACTCGCAATCGCCCGTGCCCGCAGCCGCGAGCTGTTCCGCCGACAGGAAAACGTCGACGGTGTGGGCATCCGGCATGATGTAGTCTTCCTTGGCGGTGCCCCAGGAATATTGCCGGTCGCAGGTCTTCATGTAGCGGCGCGGGCGCGCGTTACGATCGAAACAAGTGAGATCGAGGCTGCGCGATGCCCAGCCGAGGCGGCTTTGCTCGAAATATTTTCCCGCCGTGTCGAGACATGACGACGGTGTCGCGCGGTTTTTGCAATCGGGATCGTTCAGGCGCCGTTCCACCCGCCACAGAATATTGCTGGGCAACGGCTGTCCGGCGGCACCGCGCACCGCGTCGAACGCCTTTTCGTGCGCCGCGAACGAAGCTTCGTGCTTGAAAAATCGATAGGGATTCTCAACCTCCCACTGGAGATCGGCGGCGTGGCTTTTCGGCACCCCGTAAAACAGTTGGGCCGTGACGAACAAAGAGGTCGCTATAAACCAACGGCACCGCATCGCGGTTCTCCCTGTTTTTTTGAGGATAGCGACATTGGAACCCCGCTGTCTATCGCGACACCCAGGCGTCCGGCCGGACGCAAGGCACGCAAAAGCCTGGAGTTTTGTCTGTATTGAGCCCACGCCTTCCCCTCATTGAGACTGTATTTGCCGGCAAATGTTCCCCATCCCGCGGCGAAAGCTATCGTTGGCCTGATTGCGGCGGCCGAGCGTCCGTTGCCGACGGTTGTGGCATCGAGCCAACCGGCCCGGAATCGGCGGCGAAACGGATGTCGGACACGATGGCGGGCGGTCCGCCCGCCGGCTTGTCGTACCAGTACCAGGCGCCTTCGACATCCCACCACCAGCCGTCGCGGCCGAACCGCTGCTCGTGGCGCCACGTCCCGTGATCCCAGGCGAAACGCTCGCGCGCGTTGAACGTACTGACGTCACGCCGGTTTTGCGCGCCGCGGAAGTCGTACCCCCGGGTTATCGGGATCGTGCCGGTGATGCTATCCGGCGCCGAGGACAGGTGATAGCCGGCACCATTCGGCATCGGACTGGCCCTTCCGTCCGGAGCGGAATGAAACGAAGCGCCGTTGTCATCCGGGTTTCTCAGCCATTGCTGCCGCCCAACGATGATCCCAAGCGTCAGCACGGCGGCCAATCCGGCGAGGCCGATGCCGAGCGCGGGTAGTGGCCAGGCGAACGAGAACGGCCCACGTGGCCGCGGTGCTGCGGCCAACCGGGTCATGGCGCTGACCTGACGCACCGCCGCCTCGGTCACGGACGCCGGTGTGCGAGGCATCCGCAGCGCCTTCACCAGCGACGAATTGTTCTGCAGCACACGCACATATTCGCTGCAATCGTGACAGGTCTGCAGATGCGCGGCGACGCGGGCGCGATCCGCCGCGTCCAATTCCCCATCGATCCAAGCCGATAGCTCGACGTGCAAGTCTTCGCACCGCAAGTCTTCGGACCGCAAGTCTTCGCCCGGCATCAGCGAAACTCCGCCAAGCGTGTTTTGAGTTTCTCGCGGGCACGGAAGAGGCGCGTTTTTACCGTGGCGACCGAGGTTTCGGTAACCCGCGCAATATCCTCGTAGGATTGATTGTCGATCTCGCGCAACAGGATGACTTCCCGAAACGGCGGCTCGAGCTCTCCGATGGCGACTTCAAGCGCCTCGCGCAGTTCGGCGCTGGCCGACGAGCGGTCGGCCCCCGGCTCGTCGCTGGCGAGCTCGGTGATCCAACTGCGCTCCGCCGGATCCTCAATATTTTTCCGTGCGGCCGCGAGACGGGTCACACACGCGTTGCGGGCAATCTGGTGCAGCCAAGTACTGAGCGACGCGTCGCCGCGAAATGTTTCGATGGCCCGGACGGCGCGCAAAAACACCTCCTGGCTCGCGTCTTCGGCTTCCTCGCGATTGCGCATCATTCGCAGGCAAAATCCGTAAATCCTGTCGCGATAGGCGCCAAACGCCTGTCCCCAGGCCGCTTGGTCGCCGCGCGCCAGCTGTTCAAGAAATGTCCGCTCGGAACTGTCCCTAGTGTCCATTTAGACCGTCGCCCGAGCCAAATGTTCCCGCGCAAAGGTTCTACGACGTCACCCTGCGCCCGCAAAACGTCCTTCGCCAGCGCTGTTGCCAACGCCGCGCGCTCATCTTCGCGATGTCGCTGCTTCTGGTATAGTCGGCAGAACTAGGGGGGAGGTTCAGTCGGCGCCGCCGGCAGAACTCACATCCGGCGGATCGAACAAGCAGGGCCAACGACAATGTTTCTGCGCCTTCTTCTTATCGCTGCATTGGCGTTGCCTGCGGGGCCGGCGCTGGCGCAGTTCTACAAGGACAAGACATTGACGATGCTGGTTAATTACGGGGTCGGCGGCAACGCCGACACCGAGGCGCGCGTCTACCAGCAGTACTTGGCCAAGTACATTCCCGGCCATCCGACCGTCATCATCCGCAATCTACCCGGTGCCGGCGGCGTCAACGCAATGAACCAGCTCGGACTCAACATCGGCTCGCAGCCTGACGGCCTGACGGTCGGCTATTTCACCATGAGCGCCACCGTCCTGATCACCGACGATCCGGTGCTGAAGATCAAAATGGACGACCTCATCCCGATTGCAGCGGCGCGCGGCTGGAATGTCGTCTATGCGCGCAAGGACATCATCCCGGGCGGCTACACCAAGCCGTCTGACTTTTCGCGCGCTCGCACCGTCTATGCCGGCGGTTACAGCCGCGCCTCGTCACAGGACACCCGGCTGCGTCTGGTGCTCGAAGTGATGAACCTGCCTTACAAGATGGTGACCGGATTCGCCTCGACCGCCCAGCTCAACAAGGCGATGATCCAGAGCGAGGTGAATTTCACCAGCAGCTCTTTGCCCGGATACCAGACCGTCGTTATCCCGCAGCTCATCAATACCGGCATCGGCGTTCCGCTGTTTCAGTTCTCGATCGTCGGTGCCGACGGCAAGCCTGCGGGAAACCCGGAATTGGAAAAGCGCGGCCTGCCGGTGTTCGATCAGTTCTATCGCGACGCCTTCGGCAAGGCGCCGTCGGGCGCGAAATACCAGGCGCTGCTGCTCACCAACGACATCGCCACCAAGATGCAGCGCGGCATGTTCCTGCCCAAGGGCTCGCCGCCGGAGGCAGTGGCGGCGTTGCGCAAGGCGTTCCTTGCGGTCACGGGTGATCCGGGTTTCATCGCCGGCTATAAGACGATTACCGGCGAGGCGCCCGACCTTCTCGACGCGCAGGTGGTGCAGCAGATTCTTGACCGCATCCGCAACGTCGATCCCAAGGTCAAGCAGATCCTCAAGGAATCGATTGCGGAAAAGTGATCCAGTCCGCGAATTTGGCGAATAGCGAATGGCGAAATAGCGAGTAGGAAGCCAACAAAATGCTATTCGCTACACGCGACTTCGCTATTTGCGCGTTGAGACTTACGGCACAAACTCCGGTTTCTCTTTCAAATAATGCGCCGCCATCAGCGGCCGGAATTTTTCCATCGTCGCGCGGTTGAGTGTCACCGGCGGCTTTTGGCCCGGCGGCAAGAGTGATCGATATTCGGTGCCTCCGAGTTCTTCCTTGAAGGTGCGCTTGGCCTGATCCACCACGCCGGGCTTGCTGAAACATTCGACGATCGACGCCGCCATGACCTTGGCGCCGGCGACCGCGCCCTTGTGGGCGATCGACGTCGCGAGCGGAACGCCGGCCACCCAATGGTGAAAGCTGATATTCGGCACTGTGGCCGGAAAGTAGAGCTTCACCATCGGCACTTTCCACGAAATGTCGCCGGCGTCATTGGCGGCGGCCTTCTGCACCGCCGGCCCCTTCATCGGCACGTATTTCCGCGCCAGACCGTCGATCGGCACGTTGACTTTCGCTTGCACGGCCCGCGCCAGCGCGTCTTCTTCCTCGCTCCAGTTCGGCAGGCCGACGGCCTCAATTTCCCGCTCGACCAGCTCCGCAAGGGTGCGATTGCCACGCACCGGCCAGACCGCGCTCATGACATCGATTTCAACTTTGGTGTTCGACATCAGCGCCGCGCCTTCGGCAATTCGTTTCGCCTGTTCGAACAATTTGCCGGCGCCTTCGGCGGTGGAGTCGCGGAAATACCACCACACCGAAGCCCGTCGCGGCACCACGTTGGGTTGGTCGCCGCCTTCGGTGATGACACGGTGCATGCGCATCGTCGGGGTTATATGCTCGCGATATTGCGCGAGCCCCATGTCCATCAGCACCACGCCGTCGAGTGCGTCTCGCCCGCGCCACGGCGCAACGCCGGCATGCGCGGTCTCGCCGTGGAACGTGAACGTCGCGGAGACGAGTGCGGCTTGGATCAGGCCATAACCCACGCCGAAATTCCCGGCGATGTGATTGTGAAACGCCAGATCGACATCGTCGAACCAGCCGTCGCGCACGAAATAGGGGCGGCTGACGAGCTGTTCCTCGGCCGGCGCGCCGAACACCTTGAGGGTGCCTTTCAGTCCGAATTTTTCCATCGCGGCCTTGGCCGCGAGCGCGCTTGCGATCAGCACCGCGCCGTTGACGTTGTGGCCTTCGCAATGGCCGGGCGCTCCGTCGACGATCGCCGTCTGCTCGGCGATGCCGGAGGTCTGCGAGTTATCGGGATTGGAATCGTATTCGGTGTGCATGGCGACGACCGGATGGCCGGAACCGAACGTGGCGCAGAAGCCGGTCGGGAAACCCGAGATGCCGCGCTCGACCTTGAAGCCGCCATCTTCGAGCAGCGCCGTCATCAGCTTCGCGGTCTCGAACTCCTGCATGCCGAGTTCGGCGAAGTAGAAGATGCTGTCGTTGAGGCTGGCGATGGCCTTGGCATTGCGATCGAGGTAGTCGAAGCAATGGGTCTTGGCGGCGCTTTGGTTGCTGGCTGGACTGGTCACGGCTCGTCACCTATCGCGATGTCGCGCGCTTGCAGTGCTTTGTGCGATCCCGTATCGCAAAGGCGCCGACAGTGGTTACTGCTATCATGCCGCACCGACACGCGTGAGAGACGTAAGGCGCCGCCACCCATGAAATTCGCGCATTTCTCCCATATCTGGGGCAAACCGGGAATGACGCCGCACCAGCGCTATGAGCAGCTGTGGCGTGAGCTTGCGCTGTGCGACGAGCTTGGCTTCGACCACTCGTTCTGCGTCGAGCATCATTTTCGTCCCGACGAAAGCTGGATGTCGTCGCCGTCGCTCTACGCGGTCGGCGCCGGCGCGCGGACGAAGCGGCTGCGCATCGGGCCGATGGGCTATATCGTGCCGCTCTATCATCCGCTGCGGCTTGCCGAGGAGATCGCGATCGTCGATCAGATGCTCGGCGGCCGCATGGAGCTCGGCCTGGTGCCGGGGATCAACCCCGACTATTTCCGCCCATTCGGCCTCGATTACGGGCTGCGCAAATCGCCGACACTCGAATTCGTCGATTATCTACGCGCGGCGTTCGGCGATACACAGCCGTTCTCGTATCACGGCCATGATTTCCACACCGACAACGCGCGCATCTCGGTGCCGCCGGTGCAGCGTCCGCACCCGCCGCTGTGGATGATGAGCCGCGATCCGCAGACGCTCGAATTCTGCGCCAAGAACGGTATCAGCCCGGGCTACTTTCTGGTCTACCCGCGCCCCGACGCCGCGCCGCGCTACCGCAAATTCCTGGCCGACTGGCAAGCCGCCGGCCACGCCGCCAAACCGAACATCGCCTATTGCACGGTCGTCTATGTCGACGAGACCGATGAGAAAGCGGTCGAGACCGCGGCATTCCGCGCCAGCCGCGCCTACGAGGGATTTCTGGCCCCGCCAAAGCCCGGCGATACCTTCGAGCAGCGCGCCGCAGATCACGCCAAGATGTTCGTCGGTCGCGGCGAGCCGGGAGCCTCCGAGATCATGCAGCATCTGTTCGATGCAGACTATCTGCTCAAGCACGAACTGGTGTTCATCGGCTCACCCGAGACCGTCGCGGCAAAAATCCGCGCCGCCGCCGAGAGCGGCGTGTTCAATGTGTTCATGGGCGAGTTCAACTTCTCGGATCTGCCGGAGGCAGACCTGATGCGTTCGATCCGCCTGTTCGGCGAGAAGGTGATTCCGGCGCTGCGCGGCTACGAGCCGTTTTAGAAATTCCTCTCTCCACATAGCGGGGGAGAGGTGCAATCCCTATTGCCCCTGCGCCAGTTCTGGATGCGCCTTCAGCCGCGCGTTGTTGAGCACGTAGATGATGAAGGTCACGATCGCGCCGAGCGCGAACGGAATCGCGGCGAACAGGTATAGGTGCTGGATGGGGAAAGCGCCGACCAGCATCGTGCCGGCGAGCGGTCCGATGATGGCGCCGAAGCGGCCAAGTCCGAGCTGCCATCCGGAACCGTTGGCGCGCAGCGATGTCGGATAGATCATCGCACCGACCACGTTGATGCCCGACTGGATGCCGAGCACCACGGCGCCGGCGAGGAACGCCACAATCACCAGGGCGGATGTCGACGACAATCCGGCGTAACCGATCGCGGCGACCACCGGGACGGCGATCAGGAACAGGATCGCGATGGCGAGGAAGCGCTGCCGCTGCAGCCACCAGCACAGCACCAGCGCGCCGATCGTGCCGCCGACCTGCAACCCCGCCCCCGTCAGCGCCGCCACGGTCTGCGACGCCTTGGCGGCCGCCACCAGGATCGTCGGCGTCCAGGAGATCAGGAAGAAGTAGCCCATCAGGTTGAAGACGAAGATCAGCCAAGTCAGCGGCGTGATCACCTGCAGGCCGTTGTGGAACAGATAACGCGGATTGGAGCTGGGAAACTGTTTCTCGTCCTCGATCACGAACCGCGCATTGGGCGGCACCTTGAAGTCGGGACGAATGGAGGCGATCAATCGTTCCATCTTGGGACGCTGACTCTCGTGCAGCGTCATGAATTTGATCGACTCGGGCAGTCCGTACATGGCGACGATCGCAAACACGATGGGAGCGACGCCGCCGATGTAGAACAGGACCTGCCAGCCGTAGTGCGGAACGAACGCCGCGGCGGCGAAACCGGCGAGCGCGCCGCCGATCGGCACCATGCCGGTGGCAATGATGGCGAGCGTGGCGCGCAGATGGCGCGGCGCCGATTCGGCGTTGATCGCCACCACGTTGGGGATCACGCCGCCGATGCCGAGCCCGGCGATGGTGCGCAGCCAGAACAACTCCGTGAGGTTCGTCGAATAAGCGGCCCAGTAGGTGAAGATACCGAACAGGATATTGCTCAGGATCAGTGCGGTCTTGCGGCCGTAGCGGTCGCCGATCCAGCCGAAAATCTGCGAACCGAACAACACGCCGAAATTGCTCGCAGTCAGCACGAGGCCGAGCGACTTCGGCGCAATGTGCCAGTCATGGATGAGATGCGGTGCGGCAAAAGCGATGGCGCCGATGTCATAGCCATCGATGAAGGCGATCAACGTGGACCAGAAGATGAGCTTGATCTGGAAGGCGCCCAGCCCGTGCTCGTCCAGAAACCGCGATACATAAACATCCGTTTCGCCGGCCATCGTTCCCACCCCATCGTATCGTTTTTATCGCGCGTTCTGCTCGCGCGGCGAAAGCGTAGGGCAGGGCCTGGGTAAAGGGAAGGGACATTCCGGCGCAGCGATGGAATGCTGCCCACACTGATCCGCTCGTCCCCAGGAGGAAAAGGCGGGATCGCCTATGCGTCCGCCAGCGGCCGTCCCTCCTTCTCACGCAACGCGCGGAATACGGCCTCGGCCGTAAGCGGCAAGGCCGTCAGGCGGACGCCGATTGCGTCGTCAATCGCGTTGGCGATTGCCGGCGACACCGGCATGGTCGAGGATTCGCCGACGCCTTTGGCGCCAAACGGCGCATTGTGCTGAAAGGCATCGATCGCCTCGTTGATCATCACGTCCGGCAGATCGCCGATGCCGGTGATCTTGTAATCGGCGAGCGACGCATTGGTGACCTGGCCGCCGTCGTAATTCATCTTCTCCGACATGGTGAAACCGAGTTGCATCAGGGCCGCACCGGAAATCTGCGTCTCGACGATGCGCGGATTGACCTTGGTGCCGCAGTCCACGGCATTGATCAGCCTGAGGATCCGCACGCGGCCAGTCTCGGTGTCGATCTCGATCTCGGCGCCGGCGGCGGCGACCATCCAGAACGGCGTAATCTCCGGCGACAGGCCGGTCTCGTGATCCGGCTCGACATGCCCGGGGCGATAGCTGCCGCTGCCGACGATGTTGCCGGCCTTCATGCCGTATTTCTTGATGAACAGTCCTGAGACCGGCGTGTTGCTGCCTTCCGGCTCGCCGACCTCGCGGCGCAAGGCGTCGATCTTCTGCCGCGCCTCTTCGGCCGCGAGCCGCACGGCGTGGCCCATGTGGAACATCGAACGCGAGCCGAGCGTGCCCATATCATAGGGCGTCACATCGGTGTCGCGGGCGACGACGCGCACACTCTCGGCCGGCACGTTGAGGACCTCGCCGACGATCTGCGCCATGCCGGTGTCGGAACCTTGCCCCATGTCGACGGTCGAGATGTAGAGCGTGGGGCTGCCGTCGGCGCTGACATTGACAATGGCAACCGAGGTGGTGGGCGACACGCAGGCCTTGAGTGCGAACGCGATGCCGCGGCCGCGTTTCACGATGCCCGAACCGCGGTCGAATTTTTCCGACCAGCGCAGCCGGTCGGCAACGTGCTCAAGCACGGCTTCGAGCGCCGCGTCCTTGAGAATGGTGCCGGTCGCCTGCGGCCGGCCGTTGCGCAGCACGTTCTTGCGGCGGAACTCGAGCGGATCGATGTTCAGCGCGCGCGCCACCATGTCGGTGTGGCTCTCGTAGGCGAAAGTCAATTGCGGCATGCCGAAGCCGCGCAGTGCGCCGGCAGGCGTCATGTTGGTGTACATCGCGCAGGAGTCGATCCATATGTTGTCGATGTCGTACGGACCGCCGGCGGTGAAGCCGGACTTGTGCGTCACGCGCGGACCGATATCCGCATAGGCACCGCCGTTCCAGAACACCTCGCATTTGCGCGCGGTGATGCGGCCAGCCTTGTCGACGCCGCTTTTGATCCGCACCGTCGCCGGATGCTTGGTGATCTGATAGAATTGTTCCTCCATGGTGAGCGCGATCTTCACCGGGCGGCGCGCGACCATCGAGCACGCCGTGACCAGAGCTTCGAGCTTGATGTAGAGCTTGCCGCCATAGCCGCCGCCGAGATACGGCACCTTGATGCGCACCTTGTTCTCCGCCCAGCCGAGCAGTCGCGCGATCTCCGTTCGCACGAACGACGGCCCCTGCGCGCCGCTGTAGATCGTCAGACCGGTATCCTTATAGTCGGCAATCGTGGCGAAAGGCTCGAACGGTACGTGCAAACATTTCTGCGTGCGGAATTCGTGCTCGAACACTTGTGAGGCGGAGGCGAATGCCTTGTCGACGTCGCCCCGCCGCAGTTTGGCGTTAAGCGCGAGATTAGTGTTCTTCTGGCCCTTGAGATGCTTCAGATCGGCGAAGGTCGCGGCGGGTTTCAATTCGTCGTGAACATAGGACGAGGCGGTCATCGCCTCGACCTCATCGAGCACTGGCGGCAGCTCCTCATACTCGGCGACAATCGTCTGCGTGGCCGCCTCGGCGACATGCGGGTCGGCGGCGAGCACCACGGCGACCGGTTCGCCGACGAAGCGGACTTTCTCCATCGCCAAGATCGGCTGATCGTGAAACGCCGGACCGTAATACGGATTGGGAATCACTTTGACGACGTCGTCCGCCGTGACCACCCGGAACACGCCCGGCATCTTTCGGGCGGCGCTGACGTCGAGCGACTTGATGCGGCCGTGCGCCACGGTGCTGCGGAACACCTTGCCGTACAGCATGCCCGGCAGCCGCATCAGGTGCGTGTATTCGGCGCGGCCGGTAACTTTTTCCCGCGCTTCGAGGCGTGGCACCGAACGGCCGATCTGTCCGCCGCTCATGGGTTTTGTCGTCATCTGCCAGGGTCTCCGGTTATGCACGCGCAGCGTAGTATGGCCGTGCGTAACACACCCGAGACGCCCATCCAATGCGGCCAACGCGCAGCAGGCGCGGCCTTCACGCGGACCCTAGGCGTTTGGATGGAGGGCGATGGCGGATACGGCCGCCGCGTCACCGGCGGTAGCCGGCAAGAGGGCGGTATCGGCGCCGTCTCCACCGCCGGCGGGCGCGAACGACGCCATCGATTGCATCAGCTGCGTGGTTGCAGCAGCCGTGCTGGTCGGAGGATCGACCGCAATGCCAGCGACCGACCATTCCAGTCCGACCTGACCCATTCCTGTCGCGTTGGTGATGCTGTTGTTGGCGATGTCGTAAATCTCGAAGGCGCCCGTGTTGACGTTGCGCATCAGCATGTCGCTCGCGCCGGCGCCGTTGATCGGGCCGAAGCCGGCGACTTGCCATTCCATTCCGACTTGGCCCATCGGGGCGGCGCTGGCGATCGTATTGTTGCTGATGTCGTAAATCTCGAACTTCCCGTTATTGGTGTCGCGCATCAACATGTCGGTTTCGTTGGCGTTGCCGGAAAAATCGCCAAATCCCGCTACCTGCCATTCCAGTCCGACCTGACCCATCGGTCCCGCTGAAGTGATAGTGTTGTTGGAGATGTCGTAGACTTCGAATTGCCCTGTGTTGCTGTTGCGCATCAGCATATCGCCGGTTTCGCCGGGATGGCTGGAGAAATCGCCGAAGCCTGCAACCTGCCATTCCAACCCGACCTGGCCCATCGGCGCCGCCTTGGTGATGGTATTGTTGCTGATGTCGTAGACCTCGAACCTTCCGGTGTTGCTGTTGCGCATCAGCATGTCGGTTTCGCCGGGATTTCCCGAAAAGTCACCGAAACCCGCGACCACCCACTCCTGTCCGACCTGGCCCATGGAAACAGTGGCGGTGACGTTGTTGTTGCTGACGTCGTCGATTTCGAATGCGCCCGAGCCGCTGCGCAGCAGCATGTCGGTGGTGTCGGTGCCGTCGAAGCCGCCGAGGCCCGCGACCTGCCACGTGGTCGCTGTTTGAGTGAGCGCATAGGCCGCCTGGATGGCGTTGTTGCCGAGATCGTAGATCTCGTAATCGCCGTTGCTGCCATTCCGCATGATCATGTCGGCGGTGGTGACGGGTGGCGGCGGCGGATTGACCACCTCGATCAGGGTGCCGCCCGAGCCGTCATACGCGACCTGGAAATTCCCGGACGAATACTGGCCGGACAGCGTGAATGACGCGAGCGTGGCGCCGCCGTTGACCAGCGACAGCGTGCCGGTCGAACCGTTCTGCTGCCACTGCGCCTGAATGCCGGACGCGTAGGTGACGAACTCGGCATCGATGTTGTCTGTGGATGCGGCGCCACTGATGCTGCCGGCGATCTGGCTTGCGCTGGTGTCGACTCGCAGTGTGGCGCCGCTGCCGGTGAACTCGACGCCGTTATTGACCGAGCCGCCAGAGCCCAGTTCGACGATGCCGTCGAACTCGACGTTGACAATACCGCCGGACACCGCGGCGAAAATTTGCGTCACACCGAACTCGGCGGCGGCGATATTCCCCTGCGAGTTCTGGACCGGGCTGTCGATCTGCACGATGCCGCCGAAGCTCGCGCCGATCGTGCCGTTGTCGCTGTTGGTAATGGTGTGACTGCCGGTATTGAGGATCAGCGTGCCGTCAGATGAGCCGATGGTCGAAAAGTTGTTCAGGGTGAGATGGGAATCGCCGATCGTCCCGCTGCCTTCGATCGGAATCGAGGTGGTGAGTTCGGCGGCCTTGCCGTCGCTTTCGATGACGTTTGACACGAAGCCGCTGTCGACAAGCTCGATCTCGCCGGTGCCGGCGAATGAGACTTGGCCGGCGATGACGAGACTCGTCTTGCTGCCGGCGCCCTCGATCGCGATGAGGCCGTTATTGGTAAACGCTTCGACCTTGTTGTCCTGGCCGAATGCCAGGCTGCCCTGATTGCCGGCGATGATGGATCCATTGTTCGTGAAAACGAATCCCGTCTGACCGACGACGAAATCGATTGTACCGCCCGGAGTGCCGACCGTGTTGGTCTCGATCGTGCCGTTTGTCCCATTGGTGAAATTGAGTGAAGCGCCGATCGTGCCGCTTCCGATGATGGTGTTGTTGACATTGGTGAGTTCGCTGCCCGCCCCGGTTCCGCTGATCGTATTGTTGCCGGCAATGCCCCCCGTCATCTCCACTTCGCCGGCGCCCGTTAGGCTGACCGAATTGGCGATCAGGAATTTGACGTTGGCGCCGAAGTCGCCGACGAGGTCGATCTGGCCGGTGTTCTTGAATGTGCCGTTTTCGATTTCCAGCGTACTGTCCGCTTCCAGCGCGATGGTGGCGTCATTCTCACTGTTCTGGCTGCCGTTGTTCTCGATGATGAGCCCGTTCCCGGCTCCCTCGCCAGGTTCTATATCGCCGGACGTGTTCAACAGCGTCTGCACCGTAATGAGACTGTCGGGGACAACGATGCTCGAAGATGTGATTTTCGCGGTATCGTTCGAACCGGGTGGCCCGCCGCTGGGTGTCCAGTTTCCGGCATCGCTCCAGAGAGCACCTTGCAAGCCCGTCCAAGTGTAGGTGGTCATGGTACGCGCTCCTTTGATTAAGGCAGCACTGCCAATTTGGCCGATCCTTCCGCTTCCTGCGGCTGCAAAAGGTAAAGTTTACCCGTTCATTTGCGGCGGAAACGTGGGCCAGTGCGACGGCACTGAATTAGTCGGCAAAACACCGCGCCGGGGTTCAGAAGCTGAACGCTGCGCGAAAAGCAGATTTTGTGGATCCGTCCAGTTTGCCAGGCACTATTGGCTGAAAATCGCAGTCGCTAAGTTTCGATGCGCTGGCTAGGATGCCGTGCATCCCTTGTCTGCATGAAGCGGGGGAGAATGACAGAGCAGGTGGAACTTTGCCCATGGATATGAGCGTCTCCGTCGCCCCCGAGAATCGAACGGCGCAGCACGACGACAACGCTGTACCGGCGCCGCGCAGCCGTCCCAATTCCAGCGAGCTTGACGTCTGGCTGGAGAAGGCGGAGGCGATGGGCGAACTCAAGCGCATCACCGCCGAAGTGAGTCCGGACCTCGAAGCAGCCCACATCACCTATCTGGTCGGGCTGCAGAAGAGTCCGGCGCTGCTGTTCGAAAACATCAAGGGTCATCCCGGCCATAAAGCGCTTTACAATATGATCGGCTGCAATCTGTCGCGCTTCTGCCTGATGATCGGCGAGGAGCCGGTCGATCACCCGCTCAAAGCGGTGCAGCTTCTGCAACAGAAATTCGGACGCAAGATGAAGCCGGTCGAGGTCGCGGCGGCCCAAGCGGTCTCGAGCCAGAACATCGTCGAAGGCGAGGCGATCGACATCCGCATGTTCCCGGCGCAGCGCATGTGGCCGCTCGACGGCGGCATGTACCTTGGGACCAACGATGCCGTCGTCACGATGGATCCCGAGACCGGGCGGGTGAACGTCGGCACCTACCGGATGATGATTAAGGGGCCGCGCGAGATCGGCGTCTACACGTCGCCCGGCAAGGATGCCGGCAATGACCGCGACAAGTGGTGGAAGATGGGTAAGCCGGCCCCGATCGCGGCCTGCTACGGCATCGATCCGCTGCTGTTCCTGGTCGGCGCGACGACCCTGCCCAAGACCGAGAGCGAGTACGAGTACTACTCGGGCATCAAGGGATCGCCGATTGAGCTGTTCACGTCCGACATCACCGGTCTGCCGTTGCCGGCGCATGCCGAGATCATTCTTGAGGGCCATCTCTATCCGGACGAGACATTTGCCGAAGGCCCGTTCGGCGAATTCACCGGCTATTACGGCCGGCCAAGCGGCGCGACGCCTTACATGCGGGTCGAGCGGCTGCGCTATCGCAACAATCCGACATTGACCTGCGCGCTGATGGCCGACGGGCCCTCCAACGAGTGCGGCCTGTTCTGGGCCGCCGTGCGCTCTGCCGGCATCTGGGCGGACCTGCAGAAGCTTGGCATTCCGGGCATTCAAGGTGTCTGGTCGATCCCGGAGGCCGCCGGGTGGGGCATGACGGTGGTTTCGATCAAACAAATGTACGCCGGCCACGCGTCGCAAGTGATGGCGCTCGCCGCCCAATGCACGGCCGGCGCCTATTTCGGCAAATACGTGATCGTGGTCGATGACGATATCGATCCGAGCAATATCGGCCAGGTGCTGTGGGCGATGGCGACGCGGTCGCGCCCGGCGCAATCGATCGATATCCTGCGCGAGACCTGGAGCACGTTCCTCGACCCAAGTCTCAATCCGTCGGAGATCAGGCCGTGGGGTTCGAAGGCGCTGATCAACGCCTGCATGGATTTCAAGTATATCAAGACGTTCTCGCCGCGCACCAAGCTCGACAAGGGCACCTACGAACGCGTCGTAGCGCGCTGGAGCGAGCTGGGCTTTGAAGGCACGCCGCCGGCCATTTCTGTGTTCGAGGACAAGGCGCCAGGGACGCGCGTCGAGTAGCAAAAAAAGCCGCAGGCCGCCGCGGCCTGGCGTTGCTCGTTGAACTCGAACACAGGGTCAGCAAGGCTTCAAGGGCACGCTCATCAATGGCCATTCGCGCGGCCGCTATCTCGACGACAAGTTCTTCTGGCCGATTCTGGAACGCGCTCAGGCGCTGAATGTGCCGATCTATCTGCATCCGACGGTGCCGGCGAAGCCGGTCGCCGACTGCTCTATGGCGGCTTTTCTCGCGGAGGCGCGCGCTTTTGTGGATCAGATCCCGGTCACGTCAGCCGACCGGGCGCGCATCGCGCACGGCAATGCGGACCAGCGGATCAGCCGGCGGCGCGTCGTGGTCGCGTGCTTCGCGCGGCCGCGCGATCCGTCATGTTGGCGTACATGCGCCGCAGACAGCGCTTCACCACCGCCAAATCTTCCGCTGAAATGCCCGCATTGGCGTCTACCTCGATGGCGCGGGCAGGCGGAGTAAGGCGAGCGACAAGGGTATTGCCCTTCGCCGACAGCGCCACGACGACTTCGCGGTTGCTGGTGGCCGAACGCGTTCGTGTCACCAAGCCGAGGCGCACGAGCCGCGTGACGATGCGCGACAGTGTCGAGACGTCGATGCTGGTCAGATCGGCAAGATCAATTTGGCGCTGCCGGCCATTGGCGGCGAGCACCGCGAGCACACGCCAAGTCGCGACCGAGAGCCCGTGCGGCGCCAGCGTTTCGGCGTCGAATTGATCGGCGATGATGCTGCCGACCCTGTTCACCAGATAGGGCAGGTAATCGGCAAGACTGAGCTTGAGCGGGTCTTTCACGGAGCCGAATCCTCGAACGGCGCTGCGGCGAAGGTACCCTAGACTAATGCATTTACAACAATTGCATTATCAACTATTCTCTGCGGACTGGCAAGCAAAACGTGGCCGCCGAGCGGGCTCACCAGGGAGGATGTCATGGAGTTCGGCTATTTCACGCTGAGCGACAACCATTATCCAAACAATCAGCGCAGCGCCAATCAGTTCGTCGCCGACATCACCGCCGAAGCGATCTATGCCGACCAGATCGGCATGCGTTCGGCCTGGATCGGCGAGCACCATTTCAATTCGCTCGGCGTGCTGTCGTGTCCCGACCTGGTGCTCACTTATGTGGCGGCGCAGACCAAACGCATCCGCCTCGCGCCTGCGGTCACGGTGCTGCCGCTGCACAATCCGATCCGCGTCGCCGAGCAATGGGCCACGCTTGATCTACTTTCCGGCGGCCGTGTCGATTTCGCTTCCGGCCGCGGCTACGACCGCCGCGAGTACCTGCCGTTCCACGTCTCGTTCGAGGACAATCAGGGTATTTTTGAAGAGGGCATGGAGGTCGTGCGCAAGCTGTGGTCCGCGCCGGACCGTATCTCGCACCACGGCAAGCATTACCAGTTCGACGACGTCCGCATTACGCCGAAGCCGATCCAGCAGCCGCTGCCCGCCTATATCGGTTCGTTCTCAAAACCATCGATCGAACTGGCGGCCCGGCTCGGCTGCGGCCTGATCGTGGCGCCGTTCGCCGCGGCAATGACGTTCGGGGGGCTCAAGCAGGTCGCCGACCTCTACCACGAAACTTGCGCCAAGCACGGCCAGAAACCGTATCGCCTGATGTGCAGCTATTTCGTGCATTTCGCCGATACGCCGCAGCAGGAAGCCGCGGTACGCGCCCGGCAAATCTACTATTACAATGAGTGTGTAATTCCGGCTTTCCCGGGCGATCCGAAGAACGCGCCGCCGAGCTATCGCTATTTCATCGATATCGTCGACCGGCTCAAGAACCTGAAGCCCGAGCAGCTAACCGAAAATTCGGTGCTGATCGGCAATTCCGCGCACATGACCGATGTGCTCAAGAAGGTGGAAGCGGCCGGGTTCGACGAAGTCATTCTGTACGTCAATGTCGGCCAGAAACCGCACCAGCAGGTCAAGGACGAGATGGCGCGCTTCATGGCCGAGGTGGCGCCGAATTTCGCACCCCGCAAGGAAGCGGCCGAGTAGCTTCGTAGCGCTTATGGGTCGAGCTCGGTGTCCCAGTACAGATAATCGAGCCAGCTATCGTGCAGATAATTCGGTGGGAACAGCCGGCCGTTGCGGTGCAGATGCTGCACCGTCGGCTGGAACGGCCTTTGCGCCGGCCACATGTGGGATTCCGCAGACGTCAGGTTCCCCTTGCGCAGATTGCATGGCGAGCAGGCGGCCACGACGTTATCCCACGTGGTGTGACCGCCGCGCGAACGCGGAACGAGGTGGTCGAATGTGAGGTCCTCACGGCCGCCGCAATACTGGCAGCTGAAGCGGTCGCGCAAAAACACGTTGAATCGCGTGAAGGCCGGATGTGTCGCCGGCTTGACGAATGTCTTGAGCGACACGACGCTCGGCAGCTTCATTTCCAGGCTGGGACTGTGCACCGCGCGGTCGTAATTGGCGACGATGTTCACCCGGTCGAGGAAGACCGCCTTGATGGCGTCCTGCCACGACCACAGCGACAGCGGGTAGTAGCTCAACGGACGGAAGTCGGCGTTGAGTACGAGCGCCGGAAAGCCGGACGGCGATACTTGCGCGTTCAAGACGGGGCTCCTCGACCTCGACTCAAAATGCCGCACTGCGGCGTCGCGTCTAGTTTATAGGGAGGCGTGACAGGATTGTGAAGCCCGTTCCAGGGCTTACATGCCACGGCCAAAACGGGTGGCTCGCTCTTTCGGGCTGCGCCCCGCCCCTCCCGCCGCCGTGTGTTGCGTGCCTTGATTTGAATCAAAGCTATCGGTGGCGGTTTGGGCGAATCTATATTTATGAACGCCGCCCAAAAACCTTCACCCGCATGCCCGAGTTGCGGCAAACCGATGCGACTGGCGCGCACCGTTCCCAAAATCGGCGCGCTCCCGGAACTGCGCACGTACGATTGCCGCCCGTGCAGCCAGACGCTGACGGAAGCGGACGAGCCGGGAAAAACGCGAGGATGATGATGACGATAGTGCCAGTCATCGGCGAGATGGCGCAGCACGAATGCGCGGACTGGACTGGCTGGACCGTCGCACCTCCTCATGCCGGCGACAACAGCATGGGCGACATTGACAGCGAACTTGCCACCGCTGCTCGGCACGTCGCCGAAGCGCGCCGCATTGTGGCGCGGCAGCGTGCACGCATTGTCAAACTAAAGGCGCTCGGAAGCGCAACACCAGACCAGGAATTGACGCTTGAGGCTTTCGTCAGCACGCTCGCCCTTTTGGAGCGCCATGCCCAAGAGCTTGCCGATACGGCCAAAAGGCTTGAGCTGCCATACCGGACACTGTCGTAACCGCCTGGCTTGACGCGGCGGTTGAGCGGACGCCGCGGACACTTCGCATTCGCGCGACATTTCCAGTTCCCGGTGCGGGAAACCCTACCTGCGAACTGGAACCCGCAACGGTGAACCAAATTGCTGCCTGCGGCATTAAGACTTAAGCCGCCACTGCATTATCGGGCATGCACAAAATGTGGTCTTTGCGGCCGGTGTGGGCGGTCCGGTCTTGCCATCAATGCTGTGCAGCGCCTGTCACAGGCATATTTGCAAACTTATGTCCGATGTGAATTCTCGCGCAAAGCCCACATATTTGAATTTCGCCGCGATCGTCGATTTTTGCACCCGCCGTGCGTGGTTGGTCGTGTTCGTGAGCGTGCTGATCTTGG
>DASZWK010000160.1:0-2839 GCA_035546235.1 Xanthobacteraceae bacterium
CCCGGGGGACGTTGTTTACTTGGGGGTTGGCGCGCTCTTGTCCAATACCCCTGCCGTTTTGAGGTCGCTCCACAGGGCCGGCGGGATCTTCGTCTGCCAGTAGTCGAAAATCTGCCTGAGTTCGCCTGGCGAGCGCGGGCCGGGGATGATGCTCGCCACCAGCGGATTTGCGACCGGGAACTGGAGCGCGGCGGCCGGCAGCGGTACGTTGTGGTCGGCGCACACGGCGGCGATTTTCTTCACCCGCGCGACGACATCCTTCGGCGCCTTGGCGTAGTTGAAGGTCTTCCCGCCGGCGAGGATGCCCGAGTTGAACGGACCGCCGACAACGATGGAGGCTCCCATTTTCTCGACCTTGGGGAAGAGCGTGGTGAGCGGAGCCTGCTCGAGCAGCGTATAGCGGCCGGCGAGCAAGAAGACGTCCCACTGGCCGTAGCCCATCGCGTCCACGATCGGCCGCACGATATTGACGCCAAGGCCGATCGCCTTGATGTCGCCGTTGTGGCGCAGTTCGTCGAGCGCCTTGTACGCACCTTTGATCGCCTTGGCGAAAGCGGGCCGCGCGTAATCGGCGCCACCGAGGCCGACGTCGATGTCGTGGACGTAGACGATGTCGATGTGGTTCAGGCCGAGACGCTGAAGGCTGTCCTCGTACGAGCGCATCGTTGCGTCGTACGAGTAGTCGTAGACCGGCTGGAAGGGCAGGGGGCTTTTCCAGTTTTCGCCCGTCGCCACTGGCCCGAAACGCGGCTTCAGCAGGCGTCCGATCTTGGTGGACAGCACCCAGTTCTTGCGCTCGCGGATGCCGTCGCCCGTGGCGCGCTCCGATTTGCCGTAGCCATAGTAGGGCGCGGTATCGAGGTAGGTGATGCCGCTGTCCATGGCGAGATCGACGATCTCGCGACCCATGGCGTCGCTCACCGCCAGCATGTTGCCGCCGAGGGAGGCCGTGCCGAGCCCCATGGTAGAGACTTGGACCTTGGTGCGGCCGATGCGACGCTTTGCGAACTTCATGATTGATCTCCCTCCAGCGAGCCGGGCGCCTTGATACATGAGCCGCCGGACGATGAGTAGCGGGTCGGCGGTGTCATATGTCGCGGCCTTGACCATGACGGGCACTGCCGCGAAACATGTCGCCGCCGGATTCGGAAGCTGGCGTGGGGGACGACAGATGCGCGCCAGGCTTTCGCCGGCCGCCACCATCATGGCGGTCTTTTTTATGCAGGCGTTGTCGGGCGCCGGCGGTTTTTCGCGGCTGGCCGAAATCCAGGCCGGCATGCATGCCTCCTCCGCAGCGTTGGGCCTCGCATTGCTTGGCTTCGATCTTGGCGCGTTTGCATCGTTTCCCTTTGCCGGCCGCGTGATCGACCGCATCGGCACGCGGCGCACGCTGCTGTACGGCATTCCGCTGTTCGCGCTCGCCGGTGCGCTGCCGGCGCTGGCGCCCAATCCGCTGGTCTTTTTCCTCGTCGCGCCGTTTTCCTCGATTGCGTTCACTTTCACGAACATCGCGATGAACGTCGAAGCCGATCGCGTCGAGCATGCGACGGGACGCCGGATCATGAATCGCTGTCACGGCATGTGGAGCCTCGGATTCCTCACCGCCTCCGCAATCGGCACCGGCGCCTCGGCGGCGCACATATCGCCCGCACTTCACCTGCTGGGCATTCTGCCGGTGGCGATCGTGGGGACGCTGCTGATCGTGCTGCCGATGGTTCCATCGTCGCCACGCCCGCACAGCGGCGACGCCAAGGCGCCGCGCTTCGCGGTGCCAACGATGGCGACGCTGATGATCGTGGCGTTTGCCCTGGGCTCGATTTTCCTGGAGGCGTGCATCCGGTCGTGGTCGGTTATCTATCTCCGCGATGTGTTCCACACTGCCGATTGGATCGCGACCATTACGCTATCGGTCGCGGTCTCGGCGCAGGTTATCGGCCGCCTGCTGGCGGACCGCTGGATCGAGCGCTTCGGGCCGGTGATGGTGGCGATGGTGCTGTCGGCCATCGCATTGGCCGGACTGGTGCTGGTCGTCTGGGGCGTGTCGGTGCCGCTTGCCTTTGTCGGTTTCGCGCTGATCGGGTTTGGCGTGGCGTCTGCCTTCCCGCAGGCGCTGTCCGCCGCCGCCAGGCTTGGCGACCGGCCCGCCGCGGAGAACGTCGCAGCGCTGTCGCTGATGAATTCGGTGGTGCTGTTCCTGACGCCGCCACTGATCGGTTTCGCAGCGTCACAATGGGGGATTCGCGGGGCCTTCGCGCTGTTCCTGCCGTTCGCGCTTCTGGCGGTGGTGATGGCGCGCAATCTCGCAGAGAGGCCGAAGGCGGCTCCGGCGTAAACCCTGATTCCACAACCCAAATTTGCCGCCGTGCGATTCCGCTGTAACATGCCGGCCATATTCAGGGTGGGCGTGAGTCGCCTGCCTGGTGGGGGTGGCGATGGACGCAATCACTGCGTCCGCACGGGTGCCGGGTGACCGGGGTTCGTCGTTGCGACGAGCCCGGGTGATGGCACACCGCACAACCCCGATCACACCATCACGCATTGGTACGAGGGCGCGTTCCGCGCGGGCTTTGCCGCGTGGCGAGGTGAAACAAGGGGCAGCCGCGTAGCTTTACGCCGGCTCTAAGGAGCGACGCATGAGCAATATGGATCAGGCCTATACGGACGAACATAAAAAGGAGGACGTAAAGATCCTCCACAGCATGGGATACGCGCAGGAACTGGAGCGGCGCCTGTCGCGCTTCTCGAATTTCGCCGTCTCCTTCTCGATCATCTGCATCCTGTCGGGCGGCATCAATTCGCTGCCGCAGGCGACCTCGGGCGCGGGCGGCATCGCCATCGG
>DASZWK010000161.1:0-5277 GCA_035546235.1 Xanthobacteraceae bacterium
TCGTTCATGCAGGTCGGCGAGCAATGCCTGTTCACCGCCGAAGAGATGGGCGCAGCCGGTAATGTCGAGCAGCAGGCCGCGGTCGTCGTGGCCGACGAGCGGCGTGTAACGCTCGGCCCAGTCGGCGATCGCTTCGAGCAGCATCGTATCGGCGGCAGGGTCATCGTCGGAGACGGCGAGCGCCGGAATCATGGCGCGCGCATCGGCGAGACTCATATCTTCGGTGAGCCCTAGCTCCTCAGCGCGTTCGTCGAGCGCAATCAGGCGGAGCGCGTTCTTGACCTTGGCGACGATGGCGAGGGGTGGGGTTGGTGCAGTCGGTGATGACGCCTTCCAATCTTTGCTTACGCTCAGGCGCTTGTCGCTCGAAGTAAGTTCCTGGCTTGTTTCGTGCGCTAGCGCGAATCGTTCCTCATCCTCGCGCCTGGAGACGGAGGCGTCGCCGCTCGCGCGGCAGGTCTTCGCGCGGCAGGCAGGCAAGCGCCACGATCTTCCCAGCGTCTGCCGGTGCAGGCGGTCGGTGGCGAGATAGGGGAACCAGAGGGCGAGAATGCGCCGCCTCGGCGGCAATGAAACAGTGCCGGTCATGGTCCCACTCCACGTCAATAGCGCCGGTGGCGCCCTGGCGATTGCGTTCCAGCGTCAGCCGCCAGATAGGCGCGCCGATGCCCTCGGGATCGATCGCGTCGGCAGCAGCAGGCAGCGGTGCCACCAGCCAACGCGTGCTGGCGGCGCTTGGCAGCGGTTGCGCCGATTGGCGAAGCAAAAGCCCGGTGACGCGGTGCTCGGCAGCGCGCAGTGCAAGACGGCGGCTGGCAGTGAGATCGATCTGACGTGGATTGCCGTGGATTTCGGCGACGACGGCGGCAAGGCCGGCAGACCGCAATCCCTCTTCGAATACCCACAGGGCGTCGATGGCGCGTGTCACGCGCACGACGATGAGGCGGGTGGGGTCGATGCCGAAGTTGCGGAGACCACCGCCGTAGAGGAAGCCACTTTCGGCGGCTGCCGTTTGCTCGACGATCCACAACAAGGGGCGGCGGCTCTTGGCCGATAGGCGTGAGAGCAGAGCAACTGCGAAGCCAGTCATGGCAGCGGCATCGCGGCTTTCGGCCGAACGCACTTCATGCAAGGCGGCGCGCTTCAAGCCGCCCTGGAGCAGGGCATCCAGGCGGGGAATGGCGAAGGGCAGTAAGGCGCCCGGCGCGACGGACTCGGCGCCGGTTTTCAGGCCCGGAGTGGCTGCCAGAATTGAAAGACGCTCGCGCAAACCCGAAAGGGACGCGGGCAATTGGGTAATATCTTCCCTGGCCATGAAAGCGCTGGTGCGCATGGCTTCTCAAGACCCGAAATGGGAATCTGTTCCTGTTTTGTTCTATTGATTCCGAGAAACAGGAAAAGAGTCAAGCGCCGATCTTAGCGTGCTTCGCAGACTGGTACGGGCATGCAGACTGGTACGGGCATTAAGAAAGCCGCCGCGGGCGCAGTGCTAGAAGCGGGGGCCTTCTCTCACTGTCGAGGTCCCCGTCTTGCCCCAATCCGTTTTTCGAATACCGGTCGCCGTCGTGCTCGCGTTCCTGGTGGGTCCAGCGGTGGCCGATAGCAGCGCTACGCTGCCGAGCGTCACATCCCAGGCGCTGCTCGACACGACTGAAACCGTCATCGGCCAGCCGCTCACCTACCCTGCGGGCACGGCTGATGTCACGGTCGCCATCATCACCGTGCCGCCCGGCGCGGAGACCGGATGGCACATCCACGCCGTTCCGCTCGTGGGATACATCCTGGAGGGCACGCTCACCGTCGATTATGGCGACAAGGGCACGCGCATTTATCCCGCCGGCAGCGCCCTCGTCGAGGCGATGAACTGGCCGCACGACCGCATGAACAGGGGCAGCGTGCCGGTGCGCATCCTCGCCGTCTACGCGGGCGCAAAAGGTATGCCGACCGCGGAAGCCGTAGCGCACTAGCCGGTTGTGATTGGCACCGCCCGGTCGGGTTCGTCTTGCAGAGCGTATGATAATGCCTACGTTTCGCGCGAACGTCACCACTGGGGAGCCCGCCATGGCTGTCGCCGCAACCCTTCGTCGTCCGCTTGCTGCGCTCGTCGTCGTCTTTTCGGCGATGTTCCTGTCGGGGTGCGGCATCAACACCATTCCGACTTATGAGGAACAGGCGAAAGCGGCGTGGAGCGAAGTGCTGAACCAATACCAGCGCCGCGCCGACCTCATCCCCAATCTCGTCGCCACCGTGAAAGGCTACGCGACGCAGGAAGAAAAAGTGCTGACCGAGGTGACGGACGCGCGCGCCAAGGCGACGCAGTTCCAGATTCCGTCGGACATCCTCACCAACCCGGATGCTTTTCAGAAGTTCCAGCAGGCTCAGGGCGAGGTCGGCTCGGCCCTGTCGCGGCTGATCTCGATTACTGAAAACTATCCTGACTTGAAATCCAACCAGAACTTCCTCGCACTGCAGTCCCAGCTCGAGGGAACAGAAAATCGCATCGCTGTGGCGCGGCGCGATTACATCGAAGCAGTCCGGCTCTATAACACCGAACTTGCGACATTCCCCGGGCGGCTTTGGGCGATGACGCTGTACTCGAGCAAGAAGCCGATGGCGACATTCACCATCGACGAGCAGAACATGCAGGCGCCGAAGGTCGATTTCAATTGACTATGCGGGCGCTGGTCTGTGCCGCCGCGGCTGCGCTCCTCGTAGCATGCGCCGGCGCGGCGATCGCCGCGCCGACTTTTCCGGCGCTCAGCGGTCGCGTCGTCGATGACGCCGGCATTCTTCCCGCCGATGAAATAAAGCAGCTCGACGCCAAGCTCGCCGATCTCGAGACAAAGACTACCGATCAGTTTGTCGTGGCGACGGTGAAGTCGCTGCAGGGCTACGATATCCAAGATTACGGTGTGCAGCTTGGCCGCGCCTGGGGGATCGGACAGAAGGGCAAGAACAACGGGCTCATCCTGCTGGTCGCCCCGAGCGAGCACAAAGTCGGCTTCGAGGTCGGCTACGGGCTCGAAGGCACGATGACCGATGCGATGACCTCCGTCATCATTCAGAATGCGATCCTGCCGCGCTTTCGCGCCAATGATTTTTCCGGCGGCATCGAACGCGGCGTCGACGATGCTATCCAGGTGCTGTCCGGTGACGCACCGGAACTTGTCCAGCAGGCCGAGAAGCGGCCCTCTGACAGCAATGGACTTTCGGCGTTTCTGCCCATCCTCATCTTCCTGGCCATCTTCATAATCTTCCGCAGCCTCGGCCGTGGGCGCCGTCGCTCGGCGTTCAGCAATGCCGTCCTCGCTTCGACGCTCTGGAATGGCGGCAATTGGGGCCGCGGGGGAGGCTGGAGCGGCGGGGGCGGCGGCGGATTTTCCGGCGCCGGCGGCTCGTTCGGCGGCGGTGGATCGTCAGGCAGTTGGTGATGGACAACCCGCCGATCAGCGAGCGCGATCGTACCCGCATTCGTGACGCCGTGGCGGCAGCGGAGGCGAATACCAGTGGCGAGATATTTCCGGTGGTCGCAGAGGCAAGCGACGACTATCGGCTCGTTCCCATTCTCTGGGCCACGATCATCGCGCTGATCGTGCCATTGCCGCTAATTTTTCTGACGTTGTGGCCTGCTTCGCTGATTTTCCTGGTGCAGCTTGCCGCCTTTGTCGTGCTCGCAGTGGTTTTCTCGCTAGATGCGATACGTCCTTTGTTGTTACCGCAGTCAGTGAAGCGCGAGGCTGCGCGAGCACTGGCCATCCGTCAGTTCATGGCGCATGGTTTGCACACGACTGAGCTGCGCACGGGGGTGTTGATTTTCGTGTCATTGGCCGAGCGGCATGCCGAGATCATTGCCGACGAAGGAATCGCCCGGCAAGTCGACCCAATGGTCTGGCAGAACGTGATGGAGCGGTTGACGTCCGCCATCCGTGCCGGTCGTCTCGCCGACGGCCTTGTTGCGGCGATCGGTGAAGCAGGCACCGTGTTGGCTCAGCATTTCCCTCCACGGAGCGGCGACCGGAACGAGTTGCCCGACGATCTCGTGCTGCTCTAACGTCGCTGGAACCCATGCGCGAATTCGCCCGACATGTCGCCCGCACCGCAACTGCCTGATCGTCAAGCTGCTCTGAGAGCCAAGCTGGCTGAGGCGGTGCGGCTGCATGGCGAAGGGCGTTTCGACGAAGCGCTGGCGATTGTTCGGTCTGATAGCGCCGCAGAGCGCAGCGCAACCGGCCAGAACCTCGCGGGCGACATCCTGCTTCAACGCGGGCGGCATCGTGATGCGCTGAAGGCGTTCGATGCGGCCATCCGGCAGGCGCCGCAGGCGGCGGAGCCGCATGCCAATCGGGGGGTTGCGCTGCAGGCCCTTGGCCGTCTCGAGGAAGCGCTGGCAGAAGAAGACAAGGCGCTGCGCATCAGGCCGGATTATGCCGCGGCTCATTTCAATCGCGGCAACGTGCTTAAGGGAATGAAACGCACCGAAGAGGCGATTGCCGCTTTTGACAGGGCCTTGAAATCGAGACCGGGATTTGCCGAAGCGCACGTCAACCGCGGCAATGCGCTGCTGCTCCTCAAGCGGCCGCGCGAGGCGCTCGATGCATTCAACGCGGCCTTGGCGCTTAGAGGCAAGTACGGCGCAGCTCTGGTCGGGCGCGGCATGGCGCTGTGCGAACTCCGCCAATTCGACGCCGGCTTTTTGGCCATCGACGCGGCCTCGGCGCTTGACCCGAATGATGCCGAAGCGCAGCGCGTCAAGGCGCGCCTTCTGCTTGGCGCCGATCAACCGGCGGCGGCGCTCGATATCGTTGACGGCCTTATCGGCAGCGGCGATATGGCAGCGGCAAATCACTCCATTCGGGCGTTGGCCCTAATCGAGCTGCAGCGTCTCGATGATGGTCTGGCAGCAGCCAAGGCCGGCGTGCGAAACGATCCGGCAGATTCCGAGGCGCGTGTGATATCGGCCTTGGCGCTGGCCGAGCTGGGGCATTTCGATGATGCCCTGACCGAACTCGTGACCGCGGAGAAGAACGGGGCCAGCGGTGCCCCGTTTCTGCATGCGCGCGCACTCGCGCGGTTCAATGAGGGCGTGCCGGCGCTCTCCGATCTGGACGCGGCGCTTGAGCTCGATCCCGAAAATGTCAACATGCACGTCAATCGTGCGTATCTACGCCTTTCGCTCGGTGATTGGGGTGATGCGTGGGCGGAACACGAGTGGCGGCTGCACACGCTCGATCGGCGATACGATTCTCCGGTCGAGGCGCCGCTCTGGCGCGGTGAGGA
>DASZWK010000162.1:0-14356 GCA_035546235.1 Xanthobacteraceae bacterium
CGCAACGACTTTGCCCCGCAGCTCGGAGATCGTCTGAATACCGGGCTTAGCGATGAGGCTGTAGATCGTATTGGCAACACCGCCGATCACTGCAGCGGCATCGGAGCCCTTGAGCACAGCCTGGATCATGTAGGGCAGCGCCGTCCCGGTGGCATCGACATCGCCCTTGTCGAGCGCCGTCACCATGTGGGTCGTGCCCATCAGCGGCACCATCGTGACGGCAAGACCTTCGCGGGCGAAGAAACCCTTGCGCTGCGCCACGACATTGGGAATCTCCGCCATGTTGCGTGCCGAGTTGGCATTGAAGCCAAGCCGCAAGGACACGGGTGCCGATACGCGCTGCTGCGCTTTGACGGCGCTCGGTAAGACAATGCCAAACCACACGAGCAATGCCGCAGCTGCGGCGCGCATCGCCGCGTGGCGTTCCGATCGTTTGCCTGCTTGCATGACCGTCCTCCCGAGATCCGTTGGCGCGCGGCTGTACGACATTCGCGCGACATACTATGCTGATCAACATCAGCAGCGGCCGTTAGGGCCGCCAGTTAACGGGAGGATACACATGAATATGCAACGGCTGCCATCGGACATTGTCGGCCTGTCCAAGGTCATGCCGCCGCTGTCCCGGCGCGGCTTCTTCATGACCAGTTCGGCCGCGGCTGCGGCAGGCTACACGCTCGCCGCCGGTCCGGTGCGCGCCGACGCCATCCACACCGACACCAAGGGGCTCGATGCCGGGATGGCCAAAGTCAACGTGTCGGGTACCGCCCAGGCCGGCATGGCCAGTGGCAGCGCCGCTGTCGGTCAGATGCCTGTCTATTACGCACGGCCCTCGGGCGTGAAGAACCCGCCGATCATCCTTGTCAGCATGGAGATCTTCGGCCTGCACGAATACATCAAGGACGTAACGCGCCGTCTCGCGCATCTCGGCGCTTTTGCAATCGCGCCCAATTACTATTTCCGCATGGAGAAAGACGGCGTTGACCTCACCAAGATCGCCGACATGAAACAGTTGTTCCCCTACGTGAATTCCAAGGCCGATACCGAGCTGTTCTCCGATCTCGACGCGACAGTGGCCTGGGCAAAATCGCAGGGTGGCGACAGCAACCGGCTTGGCATCATGGGCTTCTGCCGCGGCGGCCGCACGGTGTGGCACTATTCGACCCACAATCCAGATCTGAAAGCCGGCGTCGCATTCTACGGCACGCTGGTCGACACCAGCCCCGCGGCGCCGAAGAGCTCCATCGACCTTGCCGCCGAGGTCAAAGAACCGGTGCTCGGCCTCTACGGCGCCGACGATGCCGGCATCAAGCTCGATCAAATCGCGCAGATGGAAGAGAAGCTCAAAGCCGCCAACAAGACTTTTGAGTTCGTCGTCTATTCGGGTGCGCCGCATGGCTTCCACGCCGACTATCGTCCGAGCTATCGCAAGGACGCTGCGGAAGATGCATGGAACCAGTTGACCCGCTGGTTCAAGAAATATGGCGTGCTGAGCTAGCCCGAAGCACGTCGCAAATCACAGCGCGGTGCCTTTGAGCACCGCGCTTTTCATGTGAAGCTAACGCCATGCCCGCCTATATCTGCGTCACCTGCGGCACCCAATTTGCTCCTTCGTCGAAGGAGCCGGAGCGCTGTCCGATCTGTGACGAGCCGCGCCAGTTTGTGCCGCCGTCGGGCCAAGTCTGGACCACGCACGAGGCGCTCGCGCGCCGGTCCATGAACAGTTTCAAGCAGCACGAGCCGGGGCTCATCGGTATCGGCACGGTACCCGCCTTCGCCATCGCCCAGCGCGCACTTCTGGTGATGACCGATGAAGGCAACATCCTGTGGGACTGCATCACGCTGCTCGACGAGGCCACAATCGCCCTCGTCAAAGGCCTTGGCGGCCTGATCGGCATCGCCATTTCGCATCCGCATTATTATTCATCGATGGTCGAATGGGCGCACGCCTTCGACGCGCCGGTCCATCTGCATGCCAGCGACCGCGAATGGGTGATGCGGCCCGATCCCTCGATCAAGTTCTGGGATGGCGACACCCTGAGGCTGGCGCGCGGCGTCACGCTCATCCGCTGCGGCGGCCATTTCGCCGGCGGCACGGTGCTGCACTGGGCGCAAGGCGCCGGCAAGCGCGGCGCGCTGCTCTCCGGCGACATCGTGCAGGTCATTCCCGACCGCAAGTTCGTCACCTTCATGCGCAGCTATCCGAACATGATCCCGCTCTCGGCGCCGGCCGTTGAGCGCATCGGCGCCATGCTCGAACCGTATCCGTTCGATGCCATCCACGGCGCCTGGTTCGACCGCACAATTCCCCACAACGGGACCGACATCGTCAAACGCTCGATCGCCCGCTACGTGGCGGCGGTGCGCGGCGACGGTTCGGCCGACCTACGCTGACAACAAGGAGCACCTACACATGGCGCGAATCGAAGCCGTCAAACGTGACAATCTCACCCCGCGCCAGCAGCAACTGCATGACGATTTCTTGAAATCGCGGCCGCGCAATACGCTGACCGGCCCGTTCGCGGTGCTCATTCACACCCCCGACATCGCCGAGCCGGCGGACCGCCTGGTCAATTATTACCGGCAGAATCCGAAACTCGGCCGCCGTCTCATCGAGCTGATTATTTTGCTGCTCGTGCGCAGCGCCACCGCGCAGTATGCGTGGTCGGTGCATGAACCGCATGCGCTTGAACACGGCATTACCCAGGACGTGATCGACGCCATCCGCGCCAACAAGCGGCCGGAGTTCAAGCGCGACGATGAGCGCCTGATGTATGACTTCGTCACCGAATTGCTCGCCAACAAAACCGTCTCGGCCGCGATGTTCGAGCGCGCCAAGGCGGCCTTCGGGCTCGAGGGGGTCATCGAAGCCGTTACCTGCGCCGGCCTCTACGGCATGATCGGATTTGTGCTCAACGTCTTCGATATCCCGCCGCAGCCGGGAAAGCCGCTCGCCCCCCTGGCGGAACTCAGCCATGCACGTTGACCGCAGACGCCTGCTCGCGCTTCTCGCCGCCGGGGTCGGTACCCCCGCCCTCGCCGCTTCCTCAACCAAGAACGGTGCAGCCATGAGCCCGGTGACCGCCTACGCGTTCTCGTTCGCTGGACTGCAAGGCGGCTCGATCCGTCTTGCCGATTACGCCGGCAAGCCGATCATGGTGGTCAATACCGCGTCGCTTTGCGGTTACACGCCGCAATATACCGGGCTCGAACAACTGTTCGAACGGTTTCACGATCGTGGCTTCATGATCGTCGGAGTACCTTCGAACGACTTCGGCGGACAAGAACCCGGCGGCGCCGCCGAGATTTCCGCGACCGCGAACAAGGAATACGGCGTCACCTTTCCGCTCACCGCCAAGGTCGACGTCAAGGGCCCAAACGCCCATCCATTCTACAAATGGGCGGCCGCACCGCGGCCGCACGAAACCCCGCAATGGAATTTCCACAAATACCTGGTCGGCAGCGACGGCTCGATCGCGGCGGTATTTCCCACCGAAACCAAGCCGATGGACACGCGCATCATCGAAGCGGTCGCCCGGCAACTGGCGCCGCCGGTATAATCGGCGATACGACCTCGGCCCTCACCCTCTCAAGGACAGCGGCGCCACGCTTTGTCAGAGCAATCGTGCGCCGGCCATCGTTTTCGGTGCGGACCAGGCCGTCCACGATCGCGTCCTCCCACACTGAAATGTGCGGGCAACTGTGCCAGGCTTCCACCGCCTGGTCGCGGGTGCGCGGGCGATCCGCCACCCAGGTCAGGAATTGCAGCATGATCAGGCTTGCGGGTTGGGACATTGTCGGCTCCCTCGCCGCGGCACTATAAGACAAAAGCCGCCTGGAATCAGCCGTGTCCGCAATTTCACCAGCGCATTCAGCCGACTTTCTCGTCCGCAGGCGCGCCGTAACGGCCGCCTGCATGATGGCCATTTTCATGTCCGCCGTGGAAGCCACGATCGTGGCAACCGCGATGCCGACGATTGTGAGCGAGCTTGGCGGCTTTCATCTGTTCAGCTGGGTGTTCGCGGCCTACCTGCTGGCGCAGGCGGTCTCGACGCCGGTTTATGGACGGCTTGCCGATCTCTACGGCCGCAAGCGCATGTTCTTCATCGGCGCCACCATCTTCCTCATCGGCTCTGCCGCCTGCGGCTTCACCTGGATATTCAATATCTGGGCCGTGAGCCGCGCATATGGCTTGGGCATGGCCGCGCTGGTCGTGTTCCGCATTTTTCAGGGAATGGGCGCGGGGTCGCTGCAATCGATGGCGACAACCATCGTCGGCGACATCTATCCGGCGGCCGAGCGCGCACGTGTGCAGGGCTGGCTGTCCGGGGTTTGGGGCATTGCGGCGATCGCTGGACCGGCGCTGGGCGCGCTTATCGTCCAGCACCTGCACTGGTCGTTCGTATTTTGGATCAATCTGCCGATCGGCGTCATCGCGATTGCCATTCTGCTGCGCTATCTCGACGAGCAAATCCAGCCGCGCCCGCACCAGATCAATCTGATGGGCGCGGCGCTCCTGATGCTTGGCATCGGCGCCATTCTGATGCCGGCGATCCAGGCTCAATACCTCAATGCGGCGACGTCGGCTGCCCTGCTTGTGATCGGCGTCACGGCGTTGGTGCTGCTGGCGATCGGCGAACGGCGCGCCAGCGAGCCAATCCTGCCCTACAAGCTGTGGCGAAGCCGGATCATGGCTGCCAGCAATGCCGGCAGCCTCGCCATCGGCATGCTGCTGATGTGCGTCGTCGCTTTTCTGCCAACCTACGTCGAAGCCGTCATGGGGCGCACCGCGGTCTTTGCGGGAACGGCAGTCGCCACCCAGTCGGTGTCGTGGAGCTGCGGCTCGATCATTTCCAGCCGCGTCTTGGCCTTCAGCTCGTACCGGACCACGGGCGTCATCGGTGCGTTGTTGCTGATAGCCGGCACCGGTCTGCTTGTATCACTTGATCGTGACAGCGCGTTTTGGTGGCTCCTGCCGGCGGCGCTGTTGGTGGGGCTCGGCATGGGTTTCTGCAACCAAACATTCCTTCTGACCGTCCAGGGCGGCGTCGGCTGGAATGAACGCGGCGCCGCTACGTCGTCATTTCTGTTCCTGCGTACGATTGGCCAGGCGCTCGGCGCCGCGTTCGGCGGCGCCATCCTCAACTTCGGCGTCGCTCGCCATGTGCCGGAGGCGGGCGACGTCATGGGTGGATTGTTCGATCCGGCGCGGCGTGCGAGCCTTGGCGCCGATATGGTTGCGCGGCTGCGCGACGCCATCGCCGGTGCGCTGCATCACGTGTATATCATTGCCGGTATCCTGGCTGTGCTGACGCTGATCGTGACCATGCTGTTGCCGGCAAAGCTCGGTCCGGCACAATCCTCGCGCCAATAGGGATCGCCGTGCGCCGCATTGAAGGCTACGTCATCGTTTCCAGCGACGGGATGATATCGGATGCCAATGGGGTCATGCCGGATTCGATCCGCAACGACGCCGACCAGCGGTTTTTCCAGGCCGGTCTCGATCAGGCTGCCGTGATCCTGCACGGCCGCCACTCGCACGAGGGCGGCCCACGCGCGGATCGCAGGAAACGCCTGGTCCTTACGCGTCAGGTTGCGACGCTGGCGCCAGACCCATCGCATCCTAATTCTCTTTTATGGAATCCCGCGGGCTGCCCGTTGGAAAAGGCCGCCGAAGCGCTCGGCGCGGCGGACGGCAGTGTCGCGGTAATCGGCGGCACCGAGGTCTTCAGCATGTTCCTGCCGGTGTACAACACCTTTCATCTGTCGCACGCGACACATGCGAGGATCCCCGGTGGTCGCCCGGTCTTTAACGAAGTCGGACCGGCGGCAACGCCAGAGGACGTCCTCACCCGCCACGGTCTAAAGCCTGGCGCACGGCGCGATCTCGATCCGGCTGCCGGCGTTTTCGTCGTAACGTGGGAGCGATAGCCTTGTTGTCGGCACCGAGTCCTTGCCAAGCGGTAGCGCGATGACAGTTCGGCCTCCCCAGGGCGATGCGCGCATGGCTCCCGTGGTCGCGCTCGACTACGAGATCGCTCAGGAGCAGGCATCCGCCCTTGGCCGGCTGGGGCGCGCGCTCGAGGCCGCCCTCGCCGCGCTGTCCAGTCATGACATGGCAGGGCTGCCCGGTGACGGCGCCCGCAGAGAGCTGGTCCAGCAAGCCAGCGAGGCCCTGTGGTACTTTATCGTCCAGCGCGAAGCTTGCGGCCTGCGTGACCCGCGGCCGGTCATCCGCGACTACCGCGTTCCAGCCGAAGTCTATGGCCGGATGGGAGCGCGCACGCCTCGCTGAATTTGCGTCACAGGTAGTCCCTACGCCAACCCGCCCCCCTCGCCGTCGGTTGTTGTGGTTTCGTTAACCTGCAGAAAGCTGGCGCGACGCCGCGGCCGCAAGAGTTTGTTCACCCTTTCGACGGCATTCTGCCTGTTAGTTCAATGGCGTGCGTCTTGTGATGCGTACTCTACCTTTGCTCGATGAACTCGAGACTGCGCTCACGTCCGGCTCCAACACGCGCCGGATCGAGATGCTTACGCGCATCACCGATCTGTTCGTCGTCGGAGCGCCGCGTCTTTCTGAAGATCAGATCGGCGTATTTGACGATGTCATGGTCCGCCTGGTGCAGACCATCGAAGCCAAGGCGCGCGCCAAGCTGTCAAACCGGTTGGCGCCGATCGGCAATGCGCCCGCCAAGATCGTCAACATGCTGGCGTTCGACGACGACATCGAAGTCGCGGCCCCGGTGCTACGCCACTCCGAACGGCTCGGCGAGCGCGAACTTCTGGCCAATGCGGCGAGCAAAAGCCAGCAGCACCTGGCCGCGATTGCGCAACGAGCCGCGCTCAGCGAAGCGATCACCGACGTGCTGGTGGAACGCGGCGACCGCGACGTCGTCCATACGGTGGTGAAGAACACGGGCGCCCGTTTTTCCGACGCGGGCTTCCGAGCCCTGGTCCAGCGATCGACCGGTGACGACGCGCTCGCGACCGAAGTGGGCTGTCGCCCCGATATTCAGCGGCCGCATTTCCTCATGCTCTTGGAAAAAGCCTCAAGCGCGGTGCGGGCGCGGCTCGAAGCCGAAAATCCCGCCGCGAGCAGCGCGGTCGAGGGAGTCGTGGCCGAAGTGGTCGGCGGTATTCGCAATGACGCGCGCAATGCCTCACCTGACTTTGCCGCCGCCCAGGCCGCAGTGGAACGGCAAAACCGCATTCGCCGCATTGGCGAGGCGGAGATCTATCAGTACGCCCGCGACCGCAAATTCGAAGAGACCGCGATCGCGCTCTCGCTCTTGTGTGAAACGCCGATCGACGTGGTGGAGCGCGCGTTGCTCGATCCGGGTGCAGAGATCGTGCTGATCCTCGCCAAGGTGGCGGGACTGTCGTCGACCACGACCAAGGCCATTCTGCTGCTGCGCGCCGCCGACCGCGGCTTATCGGCAGGCGACCTCGATCGCGCACTGGCAAGCTTCAGCCGCTTGCAACCCGAAACCGCCAGCCGCGTGCTAGGCTTCTTCCGAACCCGGGCAAAAAAGCCGGCACAGCCCATGGTGCCGCCGGCCGTCGCCGTCAACGGATAGATTGTCGGCACGCCGCGGAGCGCGCCTCACGATGACGCGCACCCGCATTGGAAGCCAGTTTTAGTAGCCGCAATAGGTCGGATAGAGCGGCTGCGACCAGGCGCCATCCGGATAGCGGTAGTAGCAGTTGCCGCGCCACCAGTAATAACCATTAGGGCGCGCCTGCGCCTCCGAGGCAACAATCGCGCCCGTCGTGCCCCCGATAATGGCGCCGGCGACGGCACCGCGGCCATGGCCCAACGCACCGCCGACAATTGCGCCAAGCGCTCCGCCGACGATGGCGCCGCCGACCGGAGCTGATGCGTCCTGCGCCGCCGCGGGCCCAACCGGCATTAGTGCCGCCGCCAGGAACGCGCCCGAGACAATAGCTCCACAAAGGGTCCGCATATTCGTTTCTCCCTTCCCGCTTCCTCGTCCGCCAACACGCCGACGAGCCGTAACTCCCGAACAACACATTATGGTGGATTCGTTGGCAAAATTATGGGGCAAATTCGGCAACCGCGCCGATATCCGCCCGCAAGCTTCAAGTCGCGAGCTGTGGCAGCAATTTGAGCGCGGCACCGCGATCGATCGACCCTCGATCGGCGGCCGAGAACGGGTAAGCCTCCAATCCTTTCGCCGCTTCCGCGGCTTCACGGTACGGAAAGTCCGAGCCGAACAGCACCTGTGACACCGGCACCATCTTAAGCAGCGCCGCAAACTGGCCAGGCTCGTTGCCTTGGGCGATTTCATAAAAATATCGGCGGATGATCGCTTCGGGACCATCCGGCATGCGCGGGTCTTTGCGGACGATCTGCTCGCGGAGGAAGCGGCCGATCAAAAACGGCAGTGTGCCGCCGCTGTGCGACCAGATAAATTTGACATCGGCGGTGCGGAATGCGGTGCCGCCCTTACCGAAGATCAGACTGGCAATCGTCCGAGTGGTATCGGTCGCGAATTCGATCGAGCTTGGCCCGACGCCGTCGGCCAAGTGGGTACAGCAGGCCGGATTGAGCGGGTGGGTATAGACCACGGCTTTGCGCCGATTAAGCTCCTCGAATACCGGCACAAATGCGGGATCGCCCTGATATTTTTCGCCGTAGCTGGTGTAGAGCCCGATGCCGTCGGCCTTGAGCACGTCGAGCGCATATTCGATCTCGCGCAGGCTGCCTTCGATATCGGGAAGCGGGATCGCGGCGAACAGGCCGAAGCGATGCGGATTGTCCGCTTTCAGCTTCGCCCCATATTCGTTGCAGGCGCGCGCCAGCGAGCGGCCTTCCGCGACATCGCCGAACCAGACGCCGGGCGGTACCAGCGACAGCACCGCGGTTCCGACACCGGCCTTTTCCATATCGGCAAATGTCGCTTCCAGCGTCCATTTCGGACTGCGACCGCCATGTTTTGCCAACGCGGCGGCGTGGACCGGCGGCACGTAATGGTGGTGCACATCGATGCGGCGGGGTTCGGCCGCCTGCTGCGCAGCCATGATCGTCGTCGGCCGCGCGGCAACTGCGGCAGCGCCGAGACCGAGCGCAGCAATTCCGCCAGCGAGGAAGTTTCGCCGCGCCGGAAGCAAGGGCGAGGCAGCCTGACGGCAGCATGCGCACGCGCCAAAAAACCTGTGGCGAGCGGCCCTCTCTCCGCTCGGGGCCGTTCGTGAAATCGAGGCGCTCATCCCGATGCTCCATTTTTTGTTGTCTGCTCCGCCGACATTAGCGGCACGCGCGCGTCGGGCAAGCGTGCCGCTGCGACGCCACCGCGGCGCTATATTCTGACAATCGAGACGAAGCTTTAAAGATTTTCGCGCAGAATCCGCTTGACTCCCCGCCGATTGCATTTATGTGGGGCTTTGCCGCTATTGATCTGTCCAAACGGACCGGTCGGGCGGCTTTCGCTTTCCGCGGCGCCGGCTTGCCGGCATCTCGGGTTCTTATCTCTGGTTGGGGAGGACGGCTGATGAGCCAACACGCCCTCTTGCGATCGGTGAAGGGCTTGGGGATCCCAGGTACCGCCCGAAAGGAAGATAGAAAGACCAAGCTCAAGGTCGCGGTGCCGGCACCGGCGGCAATCGTCGACGAAGACCGCAAGGATCATTTCGCCACACGCAACGGCGTGCGTTGCGCCGGCGTCCACCTGATCGTCGACCTGCACGGCGCAGAACGCCTCGACGACATCGAACATATCGAAGCGACCTTGCGCGATTGCGTGTCCGCCGCCCGCGCCACGCTGCTGCACATTCACCTGCACCATTTTCAGCCGAGCGGCGTTTCCGGCGTAGCGGTGCTGGCGGAAAGTCACATCTCGATTCACACCTGGCCGGAGGCCGGGTACGCCGCGCTCGACGTGTTCATGTGCGGGTCAGCTGATCCCGACGCCTGTATTCCGGTGCTGCGCGATGCCTTTTCGGCAAAGCGCGTCGGGGTCAACGAGTTGCTGCGCGGCCAAGACGCGTGAAAGCCGCGTGAAAGACACCTGATGCGGCGGGCCCAGGCGGCCACGAGGAGTTCCTGAAGCGGCCGGGCCGAAAGACCCGGCCGCTTCGTTATCTGGAGCCGGAGATATGGCGATGGCTGAGGAGCGCTGGATAGCCGAGACGTTGTTCGACGAGCTTGGCTTCCGTATGACCTTCAAGGTCGAAAAGGTGCTCTACGAGATGCACACCGAGCACCAGCACCTGGTGCTGTTCGAGCAGCCGTTCTTCGGCAAAATGCTGATGCTCGACGGCGCCACTCAGATCACCAAAAAAGACGAATTCATCTATCAGGAAATGATGTCACACGTGCCGCTGTTCGCACACGGCAACGCGCGCGATGTGCTCATCGTCGGCGGCGGCGACTGCGGTATCGCCGAGGAAGTGCTCAAGCACAAATCCGTCCGGCGTCTCACTCAGGTGGAGATTGACCCGGCGGTGGTGGAATTCGCCAAGGAGCACTTTTCCGAATTCACCAAGCCGGTTTTTGCTGACGACCGTTTCGAGAGCGTGATTGATGACGGGATGAAATATGTCGCGCGCACCGAACGGCGTTTCGACGCGATCATCGTCGATTCCACCGATCCGCAGGGCCCCGGCAAGGTGCTGTTCAGCCACAAATTCTACGCCGCCTGCAAACGCTGCCTGAATAAAGCCGGCGTGCTGGTAACACAGAACGGAGTACCGATTTTTCAGCCGGACGAACTCGCCTCAAGCGTGTCGAAATTCCGCAAGCTGTTCGCCGATGGCACCTCCTACGTGGCTGCGGTCCCGACCTATATCGGGGGTCACATGGCGATGGGTTGGGCGACCGACAATAAAAGCCTGCGGCAAACTCCGGTCAAAACAATTGCGGCGCGTTACCGCAAAGCGGGCAGCTTTCCAACCAAATACTGGACGCCCGAGGTTCACGCCGCCGCATTCGCGCTGCCGCGTTTCATAGCCGATACCGTGGCGAAGGCCGGCAAACAGCAACGGTGATCAATCACCGCCGGGTTTTGTCGGTTATTGCCGTTTCAGAATCTCGGATCCGATCTTGGTGCCGCCCGCATAGGTCCAGATGCCTTTCCAGTTACCGCCGTCAGCGCCGTACAGCGCCAAACCGGTATCGTTTCCGGAGGTGTAGGAAACGGCGAGAAAATCCTTATCGCCAATCGCGGTGCCTCTATAAGTGTCGCTGCCAATCTTCCAGACCATCTTGAAGGTCTGTCCGGTTTCGGTGATCGTGACGGTGCCACTATATTTGGAGCCGTCCGGCGAGGCGCCTTGGACGTCATACGTGCCGGATGGATCGGCGGCGAAGGTGGTGGCGACACTCCACAACAGCGCGGCGGCAACGACGAGCGATCGCATGGCTGGGTTCTCCAAGCTTGGGCTGAGCGCCGACGGCGCGTGGCGAGAATTGCAATTTTAGCGTAGTAACGTGACAGCGCCGTCGCAAGCTCGACAGCGGGCGAATGCACAGCAAGCTCGCTCCTTCCGCGGGCGTCAGCGCAGTGAGGCACTACCGGAATCGTGATTGGCTGCCGTTGGGCTTGCCGCTTACGCTAAACGAACATCCAACAACGTATTTGCCTTACAGGTGTGCCTCCGCCATGAGCTTTTTTCCCGCCAAAGATCCTCTCCTCGGCGATGCCCAAGCAAGCGACGCAATCGCCCATATCGTGGTGCCGCGTTCGGTCGATCTCGGCGGCTTTCAGGTCCATCGCGCGCTGCCGTCGGCGCAATCACGCATGGTTGGGCCGTTTATTTTCTTCGACCATATCGGCCCCGCCGTCTTCAAAGCAGGCATCGGAATCGACGTACGGCCGCATCCGCATATTGGGCTTGCCACGGTGACTTATTTGTTCGACGGCGAGATCGTCCATCGCGACAGTCTCGGCACCGCCATGCCGATCCGTCCGGGCGCGGTCAACTGGATGACCGCGGGCCGCGGCATCGCGCATTCCGAACGCACCGCCGCCGAACGCCGCGGCGGTGGTGAACCGCTGCACGGTCTGCAGTTGTGGGTGGCGCTGCCGATGAATGCCGAGGAGACGGCGCCGGAATTCGCGCACACGCCGGCGTCCGACATTCCGGAGTTGCGCGAGAATGGCATGACACTGCGGGTCGTCGCCGGCGCGCTGCACGGCCTGCGCTCGCCGGTCGTCACGTCCTGGGAAACGCTGTTCGCCGACGTGCGGCTGCAGGCCGGGGCCGCGCTGCCACTCGGCACCGAACATGAGGAGCGCGCGCTCTATGTGCTCTCAGGCGAGATCGAGATCGGCGGCGACCGCCATGGACCAGAACGCCTGCTGGTGCTGCGCCCCGGCGACCGGATAACCGTTCAGGCGATAAGCGATGCGCATTTTGTGGTCGTCGGCGGCGCTCCCATGGATGGCCCGCGTCACATCTGGTGGAATTTTGTCTCCTCGCGCAAGGACCGCATCGAGGCCGCCAAGGCCGATTGGAAGGCCGGACGCTTCGACCTCGTTCCAGGCGATACCGCCGAATTCATTCCCCTTCCGGAATAATTTCTGGCGGCCCTTCGGCTCACGCGGCGCGCCGTTGCGAGCGCAGCCAAGCCTCGACCTCGCGCGCGGCTTCAGCCTTGGCAAAGCCGTAACGCGCCTGCAGACGGCTGATCAGTTGATCGCGGCGGCCGCCGATGCGGGTCACGTCTTCGTCGGTGAGCTTGACCCAATTGCTGCGGACCTGGTCCTTGAAGTGCATCCAGTCGAGTTGAATCCGATCCCAGTTCATCGTCGTCTCCTTGACTTGAGCTTGGACAAGCGACGCAGTTCCGCGCCGTCAGCGGACGGATGTGAGCCGGACGATGCGGCCTCAATTCGACGACAACGCGGTCTTTCAGCGAACATTTTGGGCCCTCAGCGGACGAATTCTTGCAGCCGATTTACCGGTGATTAGCCACGCGGACGCCATTCACATGCCTTGACGGGGCAAGCGCCCTCGCCGAAGAGACGGCATGGTCGCTGCATCCGCTTCGCCGCCCGACACAGGTCGCCTCGCACAACGCGTTCGCAGCGGCGATCGCACCGTACTGTCGCGGGCCATCACACTGATCGAGAGCAAGCGCGCTGATCATCGCCGCGCCGCCGCGGCGTTGACGCAGGAGTTGTTGCCATTCACCGGCAAGGCGGTGCGTGTCGGCATTACCGGCGCGCCGGGCGTCGGCAAGTCGACGTTGATCGACGCGCTCGGATCGCTGCTCACGGGCCGAGGCCGCAAGGTCGCCGTGCTGGCGGTCGACCCATCATCGCGGCGAACCGGCGGCTCGATTTTGGCCGACAAAACGCGCATGGCGCGGCTCGCCAACGACGACAACGCCTTTATCCGTCCCTCGCCCGCATCAGGCACGCTGGGCGGTGTCGCTGTGCGCACACGCGAGACAATGCTGTTGTGCGAGGCTGCCGGCTATGACGTCGTGCTGGTCGAGACCGTCGGCGTCGGCCAGTCGGAGCTTGCCGTCGCCGACATGACCGATTTTTTTCTGGTGATGGCGCTACCGGGCGCCGGAGACGAACTGCAGGCCCTCAAAAAAGGCGTCGTCGAGCTTGCCGACATGATCGCCATCAACAAGGCCGACGGCGACAATCTCGCCCGCGCCAAGGTCGCCGCGGCTGAATATACCGCCGCGCTCCATATTCTGTCGCCGTCCTCACCGAACTGGTCGCCGCCGGTCGTCACCTGCTCCGCGCTCAAACAAGACGGCATCGAAGACCTGTGGAGCAGAATTCTCGACCATCGGCAGCGGCTGACCGCGAGCGGTGAACTGAAGTCGCGCCGCGGCGAGCAACAGGTGAAATGGATGTGGACCATGCTCGAAGAGCGGTTGTTCGCACCATTGCGATCCGACCGCGCCATCAAGACGGCCTTGTCGCGAATCGAGGCTGACGTTGTTGCGGGCATCACAGCGCCGGCTGCGGCTGTCGAGACGATCGCCGGCATGTTGAAGCTTTAGGGTATGCGCGTCCTCCTCGCCGGCTTCGGTCCCTTCCCCGGCGCCCCGCTCAACCCGAGTGCGGCTGTTGCTCAGGCGCTTGCCCGCCGCCGGCGGCCGGCACTCGCTGACCTCGACCGCAGCCTCCATGTCTTTCCGACGGCCTACGCGGCCGTCGATCATGATCTGCCGAAGCTGTTTGCCGACAAGCCCGATATCATTCTGATTTTTGGCCTCGCCGGACGCCGGCGGCAGATTTGCATCGAGACCCGTGCGCGCAATGCCTTGACGGTTCTGTTTCCCGACGCGAGCGGCCGACGTCCATCGACCGGCGTTATTGAGGCCGGCGGAACAGAGGCGCTCCTTGGCCGCGCGCCGTTCCACCATTTGCTG
>DASZWK010000163.1:0-34044 GCA_035546235.1 Xanthobacteraceae bacterium
GAGGAATCGGCGCTGCTGCAGGACCGATTGTATCCCGACATGTTCTCGCTCGCGCGCCAGATCCGGCAGTCGGCGGATTTCGCCATGAATACCGGCGGCCGCTTGGCCGGCGTCACGCCCCCGGCTTTGCCGGCGGTGGACGACACCAGCTTCGCCGCCGCCAAGAGCCGCGTCGAAACCGCGCTCGCGTTCGTGAAGTCGCTTAATCGCGCACAGGTGGACGGCGCGGAGGACAAGGTCATCGCCTGGACCGCCGGCGCCAACAACCGGAAACTGAAGGGCAACGACTATCTGCAACAGTTCGCTTTGCCGAATTTCTTTTTCTTTGTAACGACGGCGTACGACATCCTGCGTCATCGCGGCGTACCGATCGGAAAGCGAGACTTCCTCGGGCCGGTCAACTGGCTCTAGTTTCATAAGCTTGGTCGCATTTTCTTCGGAAAACCGGCGTCCACTTTTCCCGGAAAATGCTCTAACTCGCCGCCGAGCGCGGACGGCGACCCGGAAAGCTGGCAGCCTTTGAAGGCTGCAGCTTCAGCGCCGGGCCGTCGTCCTTCGCGGCTCGGCGCTCCGGGGCGTCGAAGACGCGCGCGTAAACGCGCTTATGGCAACGAGCGCCTCAGGATGACGGGACTCACGCAGAGCCCGCGCCCCGCTACCCGAGCCGCCTATCAAACTCCAGCACCGCATTGAGCAGCACCTGGGCGCCGGCGGCGCATTCGTCGGGAGCGGTGGATTCGGCTTCGTTGTGCGAGATGCCGCCGGCGCAGGGCACGAAGATCATCGTGGTCGGCGCGATGCGCGACACATAACAGGCGTCGTGGCCGGCGCCGGAGATCATGTCGCGGGTGGCGAGGCCCGCGGCCGCGGCGCCTTTGCGCACGCAGTCGATCAGCTCGGGTGAGAATTTCACCGGCGCGACGGACCAGGTGCGCGTCGCGCTGAAGGTGAGCTGCAAGGGCGCGAGCACTTCGAGGAACACGGCGCGCAGCTCCGTCTCCATGGCGTCGAGCACTTTTTCGTCGGGGTGGCGGAAATCGATGGTGAAGAACACCTCGCCGGGCACGACGTTGCGGCTGTTCGGCCGGTTCTCGATCAGACCGACGGTGCCGACCGCATCGGGCGGATGCGCGCGAGCGATGGCGTCGATGCGGTCGATCATGCGCGCGGCGCCGAGCAGCGCATTCTTGCGCATGGTCATCGGCGTGGCGCCGGTGTGAGCTTCCTGGCCCGTCACCGTGATCTCGTACCAGCGCACGCCTTGCGCGCCTTGGACGACGCCGATCTGGCGGCCTTCGGCTTCGAGGATCGGGCCTTGCTCGATGTGCAGCTCGAACATCGCGGAGAGGGTATGCGAGGGCGCCGGTGCCGTGCCGCGGTAGCCGATGCGGTCCAGTTCGTCGCCGAAGGTTTTGCCGTCGCGGTCGGTGCGCGCATAGGCGTAGTCGCGGGAGAACACGCCGGCAAAGACGCCCGACGCGAGCATCGGCGGCGCAAAGCGCGCGCCTTCCTCGTTGGTCCAGTTGACGATCTCGATCGGGGCGTTTGTCGCATAGCCGGCCGCACACAGCGTGCGCATGGCTTCGAGGGCTGCGAGTACGCCGAGCACGCCGTCGAACTTGCCGCCGGTCGGCTGGGTGTCGAGATGCGAGCCCATGGCGATCGGCGGCAGATCGTTGCGGCCGGCGCCGGGACGGCGCGCGAACATGTTGCCGACCTCGTCGATGGTGACGGCGAGCCCGAGCGCCTCGCATTGCGCCTTGAACCAGTCACGCACGGCGCGATCGGAGTCCGATAGCGTCAGCCGGCACAGCCCGCCCTTCGACGTGGCGCCGAAGCGGGCGGTCTCCATCAGCGTGTCCCACAGCCGCTTGCCGTCGATGGTCAGGTTTTGCACGCGAGAAATATCTCCGTTCGGGCGAGAGGAGGCGGCCGGGGATGCTCGCAAAGGTAGGGCCGCAGGCCGCGTAAGTCATCGGCTTCTTGGCGCCCTGGCGGCCGGTTCGCCACCCCAACTAACTCATTGAATCTGCGGCGAATCAGCTATGCTATCCACAGGACAGCGGGCGGAGCTCGGCGCATGCTGCGGGTGCGGTTGAAGGCGGACGGACGGCTGGTGGAGGTTCTGCCGGGGGGCGGGGAGCGGGAGATTTCGCCCGATCCGCGCTCGATCGTGACGGCGGCCCATGCCGCGGCGCGGGCCGCCAGCGATGCGCGGGGCGAGGACGCAAGCTATGCGAAGACCGTGCGCGGCCGCACCGGGCTGACGCAAGCCGCGTTTGCCGCGCGCATCGGTGTGCCGGTCGAGACCGTGCGCAACTGGGAGCAGGGCAAGCGCTCGCCGCGGGGGCCTGCGCGCGCGCTCCTCAAGGTGCTCGATGAAGCGCCCGAGGCGGCCTTCAAGGTGCTGGGCGGCAAACGATAGCCGATACTTTCCGCCGCGCGGAAGCGGGGCCGGCGAACCTACTGGAAATCGTCCGCGCTTTGCCCGATCCTGCGGGCGTGAGATGAGCGAACTCGAACCAATCCCGAGCATCGAAGCGAACGGCGCAAGGATTCCGCTGGTCGGCCTCGGCACCTGGGAACTGCGCGGCCGCGCCTGCGCGCGCATCGTCGAGCAGGCGCTGCGGCTCGGCTACCGGCACGTCGACACCGCCGAGATGTACGACAACGAGCGCGAGGTCGGTGAAGGTTTGCGCGCCTCCGGCGTCAAGCGCGGCGACGTGTTCGTCACCACCAAAATCTGGCCCAGTCATTTCACGCCGCGCGAGCTGGAGCGCGCGGCGCGCGATTGCCTGGCGCGGCTGCGGCTCGGCGAGGTCGATCTGTTGCTGCTGCACTGGCCCAATCCGAACGTGCCGCTCGCCGAAACCATCGGCGCGCTGTGCAAGGTCAAACGCGACGGGCTCGCGCGAAACATCGGCGTGTCGAATTTCACCGTGATGCTGATCGCAGATGCGCTTGCGGTCGCGACGGAGCCCTTGGTGTGCGATCAGGTCGAGTGCCACCCGTTCCTCGATCAAACGAAGGTGCTTGCGGCGTGCCGCAGCCGGGACATGGCACTCGTTGCCTACAGTCCGCTCGCCCGCGGCCAATTTCGCCGCAACGAGGTGCTCAACCGCATTGGCGCCACCTACAAAAAGACCGCGGCGCAAATCTGCCTGCGCTATCTGGTGCAGCAGAACATCGTCGTCATTCCGCGCACCACCAAGCTCGAACGGCTGACGGAGAACGCCTCGCTGTTCGATTTCACGCTGAGCGACGGCGAGATGGCAGAGATCGCGGGGCTGGCGCGCCCCGACGGCCGCACCGTCGATTGGGCCTATTCGGGCCGCATGAAGTGGGATTAGCTGTCATTCCGGGGCGCGGGCTTTAGCCCGCGAGCCCGGTATCCATAACCACGGGTCAGCGAATATGGATTCCGGCCTTGCCGCTTCGCGGCAATCCGGAATGACGGGACTCAAAGCTCGACGTCCAGCTCTTCCAGTTCGTCGGACTTGGCCAGACCGTGGCCGCGCACGACCTGTGCCGTGCAGCAGCCTGCGGCTGCATGTGAAACGCCATTGTTCTCCAGACTGATGTCGGGCGCGCAAGGAACCAACGGCAGTGGCCAAGGTTACCGACGGAGGCTCGATTACCCCACAAAGGACCCCGTGACAAAAGCGGGGTCCTCCAGGATCCGAGGAAAGCGATATGGATGAAAATCGAATCGAAGGGACGGTGCGCAATCTTGGCGGCAAAGCGCAAGAACAGCTTGGCCGCGTCACGGGCGATGCCGAGTCTCAAGCGAAGGGCAAGCTGAACCAGGCGATCGGCGCTGGCCAGGACTTGCTCGGTCAAGCTGCGGATGCGACCCGGGAGACCGCCGGTTCACTCGATCAATGGCTGCGGCGTACGATCGAGACACAGCCTTACACCACCGCAATCGTTGCGCTCGGGATCGGTTGGCTGTTCGGCCGGATGCACCGCCCGCTCTGACAGCTGCGATCCAGCTTATTTGAAATGGCCTCGCCGACGGCTTCGCCGGCGTGAGCCCGATGAGCGCTTGACGCCCGTTTTAGCTCAATGAAGCCAGCGGGTATCGTGACCCCGCTTGGCGCGTGTCACGCCTCGTCGGACGGTGCGAAGACGGTGCGAATATGGCGCGATTGCGGGCAAAGGACGCCCAAAACGCATTGAATGCCACAGTGGCCGTGGCGAAATTGTCACGCTCGATTAGAAACCACTTTCAGACCCCCGCCGCCCGCCGCCATCTCGCGCCTTACCCGCTTGCCAACGCACCGATTTCCAAGTGTGGTTGCGGCGGGTGTCGGTTCATCGTGAGCGCAGCGCCTCAAAACGGGTGAGGCTCTCGGGATCAGGGGCGGGGAATTCCCTCGCAAAGCATTCGAGGCGTCGGCGTACGCGCGACATCAAAGGCACGTGCGGGGGGCGCAGTGGGCTTTGTTGCTATTTCATCGCTGTCGGCGTGTCGCTTTTCCTCCGCGCGGTGGAGCGGATTGTTGATGGCCGCGCTGCTGGAAGTCCGGATACGAAGCCGCGCCTGCCTGCGTGCGGCCGCTTTATTTTTTGTCACATTCGTTTGCGCCTTTGGCCTTACCTCTGAGGCTCGGGCTCAGTTTGCTCAGCCAACCGTCACGAACGTCAACCCGAATTCCGGCCTGCAGGCAGGGGGCACCAGCGTCACCATCACGGGTACGAGTTTTTTCGGCGTGACCGGCGCGAACGGAGTCATGTTCGGCGGCAATCCCGCTGCCTCCTACGTCGTCAATACCCAAACCCAGATCACCGCGACCTCGCCTGCGGGGACCGGCAGTGTCGACATCACGGTGACTGGATTTGGCGGTACCAGCGCCGCTAATCCCCCGGCCGACCAGTTCACCTACATACCGCCGCCGACTGTCACCGGCGTCAATCCGAATACCGGCCCGCCGGGAGGCGGCACCAGCGTCACCATCAGCGGCGACAACTTTACCGGCGCCACCGCGGTCAAGTTCGGCGGCAATGCGGCGAGTTCGTTCAACGTCGTCAGCGCCGCCCAAATCATCGCCACGGCACCGGCCGGGACCGGCACCGTCGACGTCACCGTCACGACGCCGGGCGGCACCAGCGCGACCGGCGGCGCCGATCAGTTCAGCTACGCGGCGGCGGGAAGCACCGTTGCGCTGTCGTCGTCGCAAAATCCGTCGAGCGCCGGGCAACCGGTGCGGTTCACCGCGACGGTGACCGGACTTGCGCCGACCGGTACGGTGACGTTCTTCGATGGCGGCACGCAGCTCGGCACGGCAACGCTGGCGGGCGGCACCGCCTCGATCACGACGGCGTCGTTGAGCACGGGCAGCCACACGATCACGGCGCGATACAGCGGCGACACCAACAACGCGGCCAGCACTTCGTCGGCATTGTTGCAGACCGTCAACGTGCCGAGGGACAGCATCACGCTGCGCCAGATACAGATTTCGGCGACGCCGGTGATTGCGCAGATTTCGGGACAGGCGATTTCGAGCGCGATCGACAGTGCGATCAACGCCGGCTTCAGCGACAACCCGCCGCCCGTCACTCCGAATGGCGGCGGCTTCAGCGTACAGATTCCGCTGGATCAGCCCCCGGTGACAACGAGCCCGCGCATCCGCACCCCGCAATTCGGCGGCGGTGGCGCCGGCACAAGCGGCTTCGCTCTCGGCAGCCCGCGCAGCAACGGGCCGGGCAGTCTTGCCAACGGCCGCCAGGGCGGCAATGGCGCACCGCCCGGTACGCGGCTCATCGATATGGCCGTCATGCCGCTGCCGCCCGGTTCGGGCATGCCGCCCATCGGCGAAACGCGGTTTTCGCCGAACGAAGTGGCGATGCAGTTCGGCGCAGGTACGACCCCGCAACAGATCACCGGCATCGCGCAGCGCTTCGGGCTCACCGTCGAGGCGCAACAAGTCATCGGCGTCCTGGGCCGCTCGATCTACACGTTCCGCATCCCCAATGGGCAATCGGTGCGTCAGGTGATCCGTACCGTCGAGTCCGCCCACGTCAATGTCGCGGTGCAGCCTGTCTATACCTTCGCGCTGACGCAGGATCAAAACTCCGGCGACCAAAAAGCCGGCGATCAGAACAATCCCAACGCCGAGGCCGGCGATCCGGCACAATACATCATCGACAAGTTCCATCTTGCCGACGCGCACCGCATCACCAATGGCGACAAGGTCGTCGTCGCGGTGATCGATTCCGAGATTGATTTCAAGCAACCCAATCTCGCGGGCGCAATCGCCGATCGTTACGACGCGGGCTGCGGCGCCACTGCCGCGGATCCGCATGGCACCGGCATGGCCGGGGCCATTGTGTCGCACGGACAATTGATGGGCGTCGCCCCGCGCGCCAGCATCATCGCGATCTGCGCCTTTGGCGGCACCGGCCACCCCAACGCCAATACCGTCAAGATCATCAACGGCCTCGATTACGCGATCCAGCACGGCGCCAGGATCGTGAATATGAGCTTTGCCGGGCCGCGCGATCCGGCGCTGTCGCAGGCGCTGCAGATCGCCCGCGAGAAAGGAATTCTGCTGATCGCCGCCGCGGGTAATGCGGGTCCGAAGTCACCGCCGCTTTATCCGGGTGCCGATCCGAGCGTCATGGCCGTGACCGCGACCGACGAGCACGATCGGGTGTTCAACGGCGCCAACCAGGGCAGCTATGTCACCGTCGCGGCGCCGGGCGTGAACATTCTGGTGCCGGCGCCCGAGGGCGGCATTCAGTTTACGACGGGCACCTCGGTCGCGACCGCGAATGTGAGCGGCGTCGCCGCCTTGTTGATCGCCCACAAATCGTCGCTCAAGCCTGAGGACATCCGCGCCCTTCTGGTCAGGACCGCCAAGCATCTCGGCGCGCGCGGCATCAATCCGCAATACGGCGCCGGCCTCGTCGACCCGCTCAAAGCGCTCGAAACCGAGGTTTCGCGAGCGCCTGCAACGCAGCGCTACGTGCAACAAAGCCCGGTGCAACAAAGCCCGGTACAGCAAGCACAGCAGGACACTCGGCCGCGCGCGAACGCGGCCGCACAACAGGGCGATCTCAACAGCTTCCTCGCATCGCCCGACGGCAGCAAAAAACGCGTCGCGGACGGTTTCGCCGCGCTCGGCTACGCCGGCGACGGCAGCGTGTGGACCAAGGGGCCGCCGCCCGCGGTCGTAATCCACCGATGGCTCGCCTGGGTCGATGTCCGCGGCGCCGATTTCGATCGCACCACGACGGGCAGCGATCTCAAGGGCGTGCAGGTCAATACCCTTGCCGGCATCACGCACCGGGTGACGCCCGACTTTTTGGTCGGCGTGCTCGGCGGCTACGAGCATTTCGACTACAGCTCGCAAGCCTTCAACGGCGTGCTGCGGGGCGATGGCTGGACCACCGGTGGCTATATGGGCTGGCGGATCCTGCCGAACCTGCGCTTCGATGCCGGTGGCGCCTGGTCGGACATTTTTGCTGACGACACCTCCGGCATGGCCACCGGCAATTTTCTCGGTCACCGTTGGCTCGTCACCGGCGGGCTCACCGGCACTTATGAGTGGCAGGCCTTCGTGTTGGAACCCTCGGCGCGCGTCTATGCGCTGTGGGAGCATGAAAGCGCCTACACCGACAGCCTCGGTACGCTGCAGCCCGACCGCAATTTCTCAACCGGCCGCGCCAGTGCCGGAGGCAAGGTGACGTATCCGTTCGCCTGGTCGAGCACCGTGAATCTCGCGCCCTATGTGGGGCTCTACGGCGACTATTATTTCTCGATGGACGATGCGGCGACCGCGGGCCTCACCACGGTGCCGCTGTTGCAAGGCTGGTCGGCACGCGCAACAGCGGGCCTCGCCATGGCCTTCAGCGACAGTGCCCTGCTCAGCCTTGGCGGCGAATATGGCGGCATCGGCGGCGACACGCATATCTGGACCTGGCGGGTGCGCGGCAGCGTGCCGTTCTGAGCACGCATGGTTCGCGGCTCATTTTGTTGATCGCACCGCGGCCGGCGGCGTGGAACGCGAGGTTGCAACAAACCCGAAGCCCGGCAAGGTGCCCGCCCTCTCGTCACTGAAAGGGCTTATCGTCGGCCATCTCGGTAAAACTGGCTGCGGCCATTGCCGAGGCCGGATCGGGCGCTTTGAAAGCATAGCTCGCATCCTGCGCAAAGCGCGCTAATGTCCGCGCGCCTTGTTGCGCCCAGTCGAGCAAACGGGCCGGACCGCACACGAACATAAAATAATCGTACGGGGCGCGCTGGTCGTTAGCCATGACGAATTGATAGTGCATACGGAAGAAATTCCAGCGGAGCCGGGGATAGAATTCGGCGGAGACGACATCGCGAAAGCGCACTCTCCAATAGAGTGGATTGCATTGCTCCGGCCCGGCATGGACTCCGAGCCCGGCGACCATGTCGCAGTCTTGAAAATTCACGACGTCCTTGCGCGCCTGGCAGTCAATCCAAGTCACGCTCGGCTCGGCGGCGACGCGCCGGATCGCATGGCGGAAGTCATCCCCCTTGGGATGCAGGGCGGCCAACGGCAGATTGGAGCCCAGCGCGAGCGCGGTCACGGGACTTCCGGCGCGGGCAAAATCGGCATCCAGTTCGAGCGCCCGCGCGATCAGTGGAATGAGGATGGTGCCGCCGGCGCTGTGGCCGACCACCAGGATTTCATCCGCATCTCCAGCGCGCGCCTTGGCGACGATGCGATGCGCGAATTCACCGATGCGGGCTTGCAAGTCGGGTCGGCGCTTGTGTGCCAGGTCCCGATACCACGGCCACATGATGCAGATGCGGGTGATCAGCCAGCGCTTGCAGACTGAAGAGGCCACGGCAAGCAAAACAACGCCGGCAACGATTGTGGCTCCGAGCGATAGAGCCGGACCGGCCCCGAGGAAGGTCCGAGTGCCGACATAGGTGAACCAGGCGAGCAGCAGCGCGCTCGCAATCGTCGCCGTCATGGCCAGTATCGACAGGAGATAGAACACGCCAAATCTCCAGCCGGCGCGAAAGGTGCGCACCAGCGTGCCGTTCAATAAATTTTCGGCGAGGCTATGGAGAACTTGGAGAAAGATAACGAAAAAGGGGCGCTGCAGATCGCGCGTGACAAGATCGTCCCAGCGCAAAAACTCATATCGGGTTGCGACCCGCCAGTTCGGCCCCTGCGTTTCGATCTGCCATTGCGCGGCAATCCCGTCAGCGTCGACCTGCGGATCGCTGGACGATGCTTTGATCCGCCACAGCCGCTGAAATCGCTGCAGCTCGCGGCAAAACAAATGATGGTAGCCGGTAACACCCTGCGGGTCGTAGCCCGCAACATAGAATACGTGACGCCGGCGGATCATCAAACTTCCAACGGTAATGGCTCGAGTCCAATATTTGCATCCAAGTTCCGGATGCCCTTAGGCGAATGGGGCGATCAAAGGACCGTCAGCAATTATTGGTACCACCGGCGCTTTGGATTGATATTCACTATCGGAGTTCTCGGCTCAGTGGCGGCGTATGTCAAACCGCACCGCATGTGCCGGTCTTGTCGCGGCGACGCAAGCTTGCGCCTTTCAGGCGTGCCAGACATGGATCAGCACCGTTTGGCGGCCCGGCGCCTCGAGGCCCCAACGGGCTATGCAATCCACTCGCCTGAATTTCAGGCCGTGCGACTCGGACATGGTGCCTTCGAGGCCGCCGCCGAAGGCGCCGTGTGAAAAGTAACCGGCGACGAAAAGTTGCCGCGACGCGGCCCGGGGCGTCGCTTCGTAGATTTGCTGCAGACTGAGGCCCGGCGGCAGGCAGACCCCAAGCACGTCGTGGTCCGGGTAACGGCGCAGCGCCTCCAGCACGTCCATCGGCTGCACCGGATACCAGCCGGGCCGGTGGAACCGGGGATTGTCTTCCGGTGCATAAAGATCGGTGGCGAGAGTCTCGATGCCCTCAACTTGATGCAGACAATAGGCCCAGAAGCCGATTCCCGCGGCGACCGTCAATAACGGTGCTCGAAGGTGGCGGCGAAGATAGTCGAGCGCTTCGGCGCTAGGCAGGGCGCAGGCCAGCCGGCCTGCGATCGAGTGCGCAAGCTTTTTGTCGGTGATGCGTCGGGTGTGCCGCTCGATCAGCTTACGGGGCGGTGCCTGTCGATCCGCAAGGTGCTCGTGAAAAAGTGTGTCGATGGCATGCATCGGGCGACCTGGTCTTAGCTGTCAAACAGCGGGCCCGATGGGTCGCCTTGCATCCGGCCGTGCCGCAGTTGGCTGCGCTTGCAATGGTAACGCGTCGCTCAAACGTTACCAAAGGCAAAGTGCCGCACATCGCTGCGGCCGCGCAGCGCGCCGTCTAGGAACAAGCAATCACCGCATTGCCGCGGCGATGTTGCCGCCATCGACCGTGGTGACGTCGGCGGTGGTTTTCAGCTCCAGCGCCTGGTGAAGAAACGCCTGGGCCACGTCCTCTGCGGTCACTTCGCGGCCGAGCAGGTTGCCGCTCATGTAATCCTTCTCTGAGACGCCGCGCGCCTTGGAACGCGACGCAATCATGTCCGGCGTGAGCAGGCCGGAACGAATGCGGTCGGCGTTGACCGCATTGGCGCGGATGCCATCTGCGCCGTAGTCCAACGCATATTGGCGCATCAGCGCCAGGGCCGCCGCCTTCGGGATGCCATACGGACCAAAATTCGGCCCCGGATTGACCGCCTGTTTCGAGACGTTGAAGAGCAGGCAGCCGCCGGTGCCCTGCGCCAGCATGATTTTCACCGCGGCCTGTGCGATGCGTTGATGACCGTAGAAATTCAGCTCGAAGCTCTTGCGCATGATGTCTTCGGCGACATCGCCGATGCGGCCCTGCCAGGCAGCGCCGGCGTTGGAGATTACGATATCGACGCCGCCGAAATGTTCGGCGAGATTTTGGAACGCGGTGTTGACCGATGCGGCATCGGTCACGTCGCAGGCGAGCGCGAGCGCGGTCGGGCCAATTGCCGTGGCGGCGTCGCGCGCGGTTGCCAGATCGACATCGAGCAGGGCGACTTCGGCGCCCGCCGCAGCGAAGGCGCGCGCGGCCGCGGCGCCGATGGCGCCAGCAGCGCCGGTTACAGCAGCGATCTGGCCCGCGAGCGGTAACCTCCTCCCGAACCCTCTTCCGCTCGCGGGGAAGGGATGGGTGGGGGCGAGCTTGGCCTGTTCGAGCGGCCAGTATTCGCAGTCGAACATATCGGCTTCGGAAATCGACTCGAAGTGGCCGATCGTCTCGGCGTCGCCGACGCCTTCGATCCAGGCTTCGGCGATGTCGGCGGCGATGATGGCGTCGCGCTTGGCGGGGCCGAGACCGAACAGCCCGAGGCCGGGCACCAGGACGACGCGGGGCAGGGGATCGAGTTCGTGTTTGCCGCCGCCTGCACGCGCATTGTGAAGCGCGAAATATTTTTGGTAGCGGGCGGCAAAAGTTTGCGCCGCCTCGCGCGCGGTGCGGGCGAAATCGGCGAGCGCGGCGGCGCGTGGCGCCGGCAGCACGAGTGGCCAGTTCTTGGTGCGGATGGTGTGGTCCGGCGTTATCACGCCGCTTTCGGCAAGGCGCGCCAGATCGCGTCTTTCCAGGAAACGCAGAATGGCGCTGCTGGCGCGGAATTCGACGATGAGCCGCCGCCAGGCGCCTTCGATGGTGTCCTGCTGCCGGCTGCAGGCGCCACGCACGATCGGCGCGATCGCAGCGAGCGCGGCCGTCTCGTGCTGCGGCGGCACACCGGCCGCGACCGACTTGCGGTGGCGCGCGATAAACGCTTCGGCGAGCGACACCATTTCGATCATGCGCTCGTAGGCTTCGCGGGCATCGTCCCCGTAGGTGACGATGCCGTGCTTGCTCAGGATCAGTCCGTCGCGCGGCTTGTCCCGCTCGAATACCGCGACGGCATTTTTGGCGAGTCCGAAGCCCGGCATGACGTAGGGCACAAAGCCTAGCCGCCCGCCGAAAACATCGGCGCATTTTTGCTCGCCGTCGGGTTGATCGATGACGCTGAGCACCGCGGTCGCATGGGTGTGATCGATGAATTTGTGCGGCAGGAACGCGTGCAGCATCATCTCGACGGACGGATTCGGTGCGGCCGGATCGAGCAGGCTGGCCCGTTCGATGGCGACGAGTTCGATGTCGCCGATGCGCTCAAGGGCGCGCAGCTTGCGCATTGGCTCGATCCGCACGGCGCAAAAACCCTTTGCCTCGATGTCCGCCATGTCGGCGCCGGTCGCCTTGACGTAGAGCACATCGACGTCGTCGCCCAAACGGTCGCGCGCGCGCGCCTTCAGCGACGTGTTGCCGCCGCCATGCAGGACGAGCTTGGGATCGCGGCCGAGGAGCCGCGTCGTGTAGACCCGCAGCGCCAGATCGCGGTCGATGCCAGATTGGCCGGCGCGCGCGACGAGCGCCTCAGCGTCGGCGTCGGCCCAGCCGCTTTGCATGTCGCGCTTAGCCGCCGCTGGAACGGCGCGACCACCACCCGGAGCGGCGCGGCCGATTGGCGCTTTCGCCTTCATCGATCTCGGTGATCACGGGTGCGGGCGCGGGGCTTGGAGCCACGGGCAGAGGGGGTGGTGTGGATCCCTCGCCGCCGGTCGAAACCGGCGCCTGCTCGCGCACGGTCGAGCGCCGCCGTTGCGGTGCAGGTTCCGCCTCCGCGGCCGGTGCTGAGGCTTGCGGGGGTACGGACGCCACGAACGCCGGCTCGTATGGCGGGGGCGGGGGAGTCGCATCTTGCGGTGCGGCATCGAGGTCGGCAACCGCCCCCTTCAATTCGGGCTCTGCGGCGGCCGGCGCATCGAGATCGGACTGCAGAAATTCGCCGTGCGGCTGCTGTTCGTCGCGGCTGTGCAAATCATGCCCGTTATCGCCGTTGTGATCGCGCTCATGGCGATTGCGCCGCCCACCGCGGCGACCGCGGCGGCGCCGCCGCCGTTCGCCTTGCTGGTCGTCACGCGCCTCGCCACGATCTTGGCGCTCGTGAGACTGCGATCCGTCCTGCGCCTCGCCGGCCTGCGCACCGTCGTCGGCCTGGATGTCTCCTTCGGACTCGGCGAACGCCTCGCCTTCCGCCTCATCGGCCGCGTCATGTGCGGCCATCTCGCCGGGCGCCGGCGCTTCGTCGCCGGCGTGACTTTCCTCGCGTCCGCCGCGTCCGCGGCGACGGCGGCGGCGGCGGCGTGGTCCGCCCTCGCGCTGCTCGCCGTTGTCCTCGGTGGCGGCCTGTTCTTCTCCCGCTTCGCCGTCGGCGATTGCGGGTTCTTCGAGATCGTCTTCTTCCTCAAGCGGGACCGCGACCGGCTGCGCCTGCTCGGCGAGCGCGCGTGCCGCCTCCGGCGTGTGGACCTGTTCGCCACGCTCGATGATGAAAGCCTGCGGCGCTCTCACGCTCTCGTCGGCCGAGATGGTGAGAGTGATGGCAAACCGCTCTTCGAGCGCGCGCAAGTGTGCGCGCTTTTGATTGAGCACGTAGAGCGCCACATCGGGGCGGGTGCGGGCGATGAGATTATGCGTTGCGCCGCGCATCAACTGCTCTTCGAGCGCGCGCAACACCTGCAGCGCCAGCGACGAAACCGAGCGGACGTGGCCCGAGCCGCCGCAATACGGGCATTTCTCGGTCGAGCTTTCCAGCACGCTGGCGCGGATGCGTTGCCGCGACATTTCCAGAAGGCCGAAATGCGAGATGCGGCCGACCTGGATGCGGGCGCGGTCCTGCTTGAGGCATTCCTTCAGCCGGCGCTCAACCGAACGGTTGTTGCGCTTCTCGTCCATGTCGATGAAGTCGATCACAATCAGACCGGCGAGATCGCGCAAGCGCAGTTGGCGGGCGATTTCCTCCGACGCCTCAAGATTGGTCTTGAGCGCGGTGTCCTCGATATGATGCTCGCGCGTGGCGCGGCCGGAGTTCACATCGATGGCGACCAGCGCCTCGGCCTGGTTGAGCACGATATAGCCGCCGGACCGCAGCTGCACGATCGGCGAGAACATGGCGTCGAGCTGATTTTCGACGCCGTAGCGCGACAACAGCGGCTGCGTGTCCGGATAAAGCTTCACGTTGCGCGCATGGCTCGGCATCAGCATGCGCATGAAGTCCTTGGCCTCCTCGTAGGCCTCGGGGCCGGCGACGACGACTTCATCGATGTCTTTTGAGTAGAGGTCGCGGATCGAGCGTTTGACCAGCGAGCCCTCTTCATAGACGAGCTTCGGCGCTGTCGAGCGCAACGTCAGATCGCGCACCGTCTCCCACAGCCGCAGCAAATATTCGAAGTCGCGCTTGATCTCGGTCTTGGTGCGACTCGCACCCGCGGTACGCAGAATCACGCCCATGCCTTCCGGCACTTCAAGTTCCTGGGCGATTTCCTTGAGCCGGCTGCGATCTTCGCCATTGGTGATCTTGCGCGAGATGCCGCCGCCGCGGGCCGTATTGGGCATCAGCACCGAATAGCGGCCGGCGAGCGACAGGTAAGTGGTGAGCGCTGCGCCCTTGGTGCCGCGTTCCTCCTTGACCACCTGCACCAGCATGACCTGGCGGCGCTTGATGACTTCTTGAATTTTGTACTGGCGGCGATAACGCGGCGCACGATCGGGCACTTCTTCAAGGGCATCGGAGCCGCCGACCGATTCAACGATTTCCTCGCCGTTTTCGCCGTTCTCGCCGTTCTCGCCATCCTCGGCATCGCCGTTGTCGGGGCCGTCGTGATCGTCGGTGCCGGTGCGGGCGACCTCGGCGGTGTCGCTTCTTTCGCCGGTCACCTCGGAAACGGCGTCTGTCGCGCCCTCGAACGGAGCCGCCTCGGGCGCAACCGTCGTTTCGGAGGCCGGGATATCAGCTGGCGGTATGGTGTGTTCCGGAAGCTCCGCTCCGGTCGCGACGAAGTCGGACGTGTAGGGCATCTCGCGGTCGGCTTCGTGCGGGGCCGGCTCGTGCGCAACTGTCCCAGCGTCGGTGGGCTCGTCGGGAGGGGACGTTTGGTCGCCAGACAAATCTTCAGGCAAGGCGTCCCATTGATTGGCGGCCGGATGGATCTCGGCATGGTGCTCAGCGTCGTCGCCGCCGATCTGGCCGGGCTCTGCCGGGGTCGATTCGCCCGCCGCAGCTTCGGGCAATTCGCCACGGACGACGTCGTCGCGGTGCCGCGATGCGGAGTGTCTGGAACGGCCGCGATGCCGCGACTTGCGGTCGATTTCGTCATCGGCGGCGCGGTGGGCGCGCCGCTCTTCTTCGATCAGCGCCTGCCGGTCTGCAACCGGGATCTGATAGTAGTCCGGATGGATTTCGGAGAACGCCAAAAATCCGTGGCGATTGCCGCCGTAATCGACGAATGCGGCCTGCAGTGACGGCTCAACGCGCGTCACTTTCGCCAGGTAAATGTTGCCTCTTAGCTGTTTGCGTTGCGCGGATTCGAAATCGAACTCCTCGACGCGGTTGCCGCGCAGCACCACCACCCGGGTCTCTTCCGGATGGGTGGCGTCGATGAGCATTTTGTTGGCCATTTGAATATCTCACGCGGGCCGGTGTGCCGCCGAATCCACGCCGCATCGGCGGGGGCGGACAGTGCGCGGCCCTGTTGTCGGTGAAGATGCACGGATCGGAATTCGCGAGCGCGCACAGCCTTGACCGGCCAACGAGCCGGCGCCGACCTGGCGCAACTCGCCAAACACGATCGACCTGTGAAATGCGCCTCGACCATGAACTCCAAACCGCATGGTGAAGCGGCAGCGCGGGGCGCTACCGCAGGTTCTTTCGCTGACGGCACCTGCGCGATCCCGGGTCGGCGGTCCTTGAGACCGCTGAGCGCCGCATCACGCGCGAGGCTCCGGTTGTCCTCTTCCTGCGGGCTCGGCGTCGCTTGCCTGTTCCATGTTCCGCAGCGCCACACCTAGTCGGACTAGGGCGCCGGAGGGGGATCAAGCGTGGCGTCCGCCTCGCTCCCGTCATCATCCTTTGGGAGACGATCGCGGCGGACTTAAGCTCAACGACTTGCCGGGTGCCCTTACGCGACGCAACCGGGACCTTTCACCGTCAGCACGTTCTTCATAAGGCGCTTGGCGGTGAATTGGCAAGCGGCCTGTGGCAGGATGGCAAAAAACGCCACAATCGTTTTGCCGAAAGGCGCCTTCTGCGGACAGTTAAGTTTGGATTAACCACGCGTCCCTAATGGATTAGCGCGGACACGAGGGGTCGGGGCCGATGGCCGGTCGGGCGGTAAGCGCGGTGCTACTGGCCTTGTCTACGGCCGCCGCGGTGTGGCTAAGCGGGCCCGGCGCGGCATCGGCAGCCGACTCATTCCCCGAGGCGACCGACGTTCGGCTGGGCGGTGGCGAGGCGGACACGCGCTTCGTCATGGATCTCACGCGCAAGATCGAACTGCATGCCTTCACGCTGGCCGACCCCTATCGAGTGGTCGTCGATATCCCCCAGGTGACCTTCAAGCTGGCGCCCAAAGCCGGCCAGTCCGGGCGCGGCCTGGTCAAGGCCTTCCGCTTCGGCCTGATGATGGAGGGCGGTTCACGCATCGTGCTTGACGTGACGAAACCGGTACGGGTCGACAAAGCCTATGTGATGGATGCCGCGGCGGGTGACCCCGCGCGGCTGGTCCTCGACCTCGTTCCAACCGATCGGCAGAGTTTCCTGCACGAGATTGCGACCGAGAATCGGTTGCTGGCGGCACAGCCGGCGCCGGCGCAGCCGCCGCCGGCAAAGAACGCCGATCCGCGTCCTCTGGTGGTGCTCGATCCGGGCCATGGCGGCATCGACACCGGCACGATCGCTCCGGGCGGCCAGATGGAGAAGGACATCGTTCTCGATTTCGCCAAGCGGTTGCGCGAGCGGATCGAGCGATCCGGCAAGTTCCGCGTGCTCATGACTCGCAACGACGATACCTATGTGCCGCTCGACGAGCGCGTCCACATCGCGCGCAATGCCGGCGCGTCGCTGTTCGTTTCGATTCATGCCGATTCGCTGCCGCGCAAAGAGGGCACTGCACAGGGCGCGACCATTTATACGCTGTCGAATAAGGCCTCCGACGCCCAGGCCGCGGAGCTTGCGGACAAGGAAAATGGCGCCGACGTCATCGCCGGTGTCGACCTGAAGTCGGAGCCGAACGATGTCGCCGGGATCCTGATCGATCTCGCGCAGCGCGAAACCAAGTCATTTTCGATGCAGTTCGCGCGCGACGTGGTCAGCGACATGAAGGCCGTGGCGCGGCTGCACAAGGAGCCGATCAAAGCCGCCGGGTTCCGCGTGTTGAAGGCCCCGGACGTGCCGTCCGTTCTGGTCGAGCTGGGTTACGTCTCCAATCGCGAGGACCTGCGGTCGCTGATGTCCGACACATGGCGGGACCGGACCGCCGATTCGATCGCCAAGGCGGTTGATACGTACCTATCCACGCGCATCGCGGGCGTCAAAACCGGCGCAAACTAGGGGGGCCACGATGCCGAAATGGCCTCAGTTTGAACAAAAAACCGAGCGACCACAGCCTCTAAACCGGGGGCGCTCTGGCGGGCGCAAGCCTTTTCCGCCAATCTGTGCCGCTGCGATGGAGCGGCGGGTGACTTGGCTGCGCGCGAGTGGCAGCCCGCAAGGGGCGGGACGCAATTCATGAGACTGCTGTTGCGTTTCCTGGGCTTCCTGTTCGCCGCAGGAACAACCGTGTTCCTGGTCGGCGTGGCGGGCGTTGCCGGCATGCTGTGGCACTACTCGCAAGGCCTGCCCGATTACTCGCAGCTGCAGGATTACGAGCCGCCGGTGATGACGCGCGTCCACGCCGCGGATGGCTCGCTGCTTGCCGAATACGCCAAGGAGCGGCGGCTCTATCTCCCCATCCAGGCCATTCCGAATCTCGTCAAGCACGCCTTCATCGCCGCCGAGGACAAGAATTTTTACGAGCATCCCGGCATCGACATATCCGGCATCGCGCGCGCGGCTTTGTCCTACGTGCAGAATTACGGCAAGGGTCGCCATCCGCAGGGCGCGTCCACCATTACTCAGCAGGTGGCGAAGAATTTCCTTTTGTCGAGCGAGGTGACGTTCGATCGCAAGATCAAGGAAATGCTGCTCGCACTCAAGATCGAGCGCGCCTACCCCAAGGACAAGATTCTCGAACTCTATCTCAATGAGATTTATCTCGGCTATGGCGCCTACGGCATCGCCGCCTCGTCGCTGCTCTATTTCAACAAGTCGGTGCACGAGCTGACGATTGCGGAGGCCGCCTTTCTGGCCGGTCTGCCCAAGGGCCCGAACAACTACAATCCGTTTCGCCGTCACGACGAGGCGGTGGCGCGGCGCAATTACGTGATCGAGCGCATGGTCGATGACGGCTACATCTCGGCTGCCGACGGTGCCAAGGCGGAGAAAGAGCCGCTGACCGTCACCATGCGGCCGCCGGACACGCACGAATATGCGGCCGAATATTTCACCGAGGAGGTGCGCCGCTATCTGGTCGAGCACTACGGCGAGAAGAAGCTGTATGAGGGCGGCCTGTCGGTGCGCACCACGCTCGATCCCAAGCTGCAGCTCGAGGCGCGCAAGGCCATGGTCAATGGGCTCGTCAGCTTCGACGAGACCAAGGGCTATCGCGGTCCAATCACCAAAATCGCGCTCGGCGGCGACTGGGGCGTCAAACTCGCCGATGTGAAATCGCTGGCCGACATCGCGCCATGGCGGATGGCGGTCGTGCTCGACGTGAGCGATCAGTCGGCGCGAATCGGCCTGCAGCCGCCGCGCGATCCCGGCGGCAACGTGGTCAAACAGCGTGATGCCGGAATCATACCGCTGGAAGGCGTCAAGTGGGCGAAGCCCGCCAAAGGTTCGTCGCATCCGATCAAGCGGGTGAGCGAGGTGCTGGCGCCGGGCGACGTGATTTACGTCGAGCCGATGGAGCAGAAGGGCGAGTATCGGCTCCGTCAGGTGCCCGAACTCTCCGGCGCGATGGTGGTCGAAGATCCGCACACCGGCCGCGTGCTCGCCATGGTCGGCGGCTTCTCGTTCGACCAAAGCCAGTTCAACCGCGCCACGCAGGCGCTCCGGCAGCCGGGCTCATCGTTCAAGCCCATCGTCTATGCGACCGCGATCGACAACGGCTATACGCCCTCGACCATCATCCTGGACGCGCCGATCGAGGTCGACACCGGCGTTGGCGGCGAGGTCTGGAAGCCGGAAAACTACGAGGGGCAATTCTTCGGACCCTCGACATTGCGTTTCGGTCTTGAAGAATCGCGCAACGTCATGACGGTGCGCTTGGCGCAGGCGATCGGCATGCCGCTGATTGCCGAGTATGCGAAGAAGTTCGGCGTCTACGACAATATGCCGCCGTATCTGTCCTACGCGCTCGGCGCCGGCGAGACCACGCTGATGCGCATGGTCAACGCCTACGCGATGCTCGACAATGGCGGCCGGCGGGTCATTCCGACGCTGATCGACCGCATCCAGGATCGCTACGGCCACACCATCTACAAGCACGACCCGCGCGAATGCGAGGGCTGCGACGCCAAGAGCTGGCACGATCAACCCGAGCCGACCCTGATCGATCACCAGCAGAAGGTGCTCGATCCGATGACCGATTATCAGATCGTGTCGATGATGGAAGGCGTCGTGCAGCGCGGTACCGGCACGGCCCTGCGCGCGGTGGGTAAGCCGATCGCCGGCAAGACCGGCACCACCAACGACAGCAAGGATATCTGGTTCATCGGCTTCTCACCGGATTTGGTCTGCGGTGTTTATCTCGGCTACGACAAGCCGCGCCAGATCGCGCGCAGTGCCACCGGCGGCAAGTATGCCGCGCCCATCGTGCGGGATTTTTTCAAGGTGGCGCTCGCCGATAAGCCGCCGATTCCGTTCCCGATGCCACCCGGCATCAAGCTGGTTCGCGTCGACGCCAAGACCGGTATGCGCGCGCCGCCCGGCGACCCTCGCGTCATCCTCGAAGCCTTCAAGCCGGGTACGGCTCCGCCCGACAGCTATTCGATCGTCGGCACCGATACGGCCAACGGCAAGCCCATTCCCGACGCGGGCCCGGTCGCGGTGTCGCCCGATGCCGACCGCGCGATCCGCAGCAGCGGCACTGGCGGACTGTACTGAGATTGAGCATGGTTTTTGGTAAGGCGCGGCGATTGATTTGCCGCCGGCGCCGCACGATATAGACTGCATCGTTCCCGACTCGCGAGACCTGAGTTTTTGCCATGCGCTCCGAAATCCAGAACATCGTCGCCGAGATCAAGCAGTCGGCCGGGCTGCTGAGGAGGCATCTTTGATGTCGACAAGGCGCGCGTACGCCTCGCCGAGCTGAATCGGCAGGCCGAGGATCCCAATCTCTGGAACGACCCGCAGCGCGCCAGCCGCGTGATGCAGGAGCGCACGTCGCTCGACGACCAGCTTAACGCGCTCTCTCGCATCGATCAGGAACTCGACGATCAGGTGACGCTGATCGAGCTCGGCGAGGCCGAAGACGATCAGAAAGTGATCGCCGACGCCGAGGAAAGCCTGCGCAGGCTGAAGACCGACGTGGCGCGCCGCGAGCTTGAGGCGTTGCTGTCGGGCGAAGCCGACGCCAACAACACCTACCTCGAAGTCCATGCCGGGGCCGGCGGCACGGAGAGCCAGGACTGGGCCAACATGCTCTTGCGCATGTACGCGCGCTGGGCCGAGCAGCATGGTTTCAAGGTCGAGTATATCGAAGAGACCGGCGGCGAGGAGGCCGGCATCAAGTCCGCCACTATCGAGATCAAGGGCCACAACGCCTATGGCTGGCTCAAGACCGAGAACGGCGTGCACCGGCTGGTGCGCATCTCGCCGTTCGATTCCAATGCGCGGCGGCACACCTCGTTCGCGAGCGTCAACGTCTATCCGGTGGTCGACGACCGCATCAAGATCGACATTAACGAGGCCGACGTGCGTGTCGATACCATGCGCTCCGGCGGCGCCGGCGGCCAGCACGTCAACAAGACCGAATCCGCCGTCCGATTGACGCACATTCCGACCAACATTGCCGTGGTTTCGCAGGGCGACCGCTCGCAGCACCGCAACCGCGCGACCGCCTGGCAGATGCTGCGGGCCAAGCTCTACGAACTGGAGCTGAAAAAGCGCGAGGAAAAGGCCGCCGCCGATCAGGCCGCCAAGACCGATATCGGCTGGGGCCACCAGATCCGCTCCTACGTGCTGCAGCCCTATCAGATGGTGAAGGACCTGCGCACCGGCGTCTCCACCTCAAATACCGGCGGCGTGCTCGACGGCGATATCGATCAGTTCGTCGAAGCGGCTCTCGCGCAGAAGGCGTTCGGCACCGGGCCGGACAAGGTCGAGGACGTGGAGTGAATTCAGGCTTCCATCGGTCGCGGATAGACGCGATTGCGCACCACATTCTTATTGTGTAAAAGGATGTGTGGAGAGTCACACATGGCAACCAACCTGTCGATTGATCCCGACCTCATTGATCAAACGCTGGCACTGAGCGGCGAGCGCACTAAGAAGGCCGCTGTCACCAAGGCTCTGAAGGAGTTTATTGCGCGGCGGCGGCAGAAACGCCTGCTTGATTTAATGGGCAAGCTGGAGTGGGACGCGTCCTATGATTACAAAGGCGAGCGAGCCCGCGAGTGAGCCTCTTTGTCGACACCAGCGTCTGGTCGTTGGCATTGCGGCGCGATTCGCCTTCCACCTGGGGTGAAGTGCGCGCTCTCGTGCGAGCGATTGAGGCCGGCGAAACGCTTCTGACAACGGGGCTCGTGCTGCAGGAGTTACTTCAAGGCTTTGCCGGACCGAAGGCGCGCGAGCAAATCTTGGAGCGGTTTTCCGCAATCCCGCTTATTGTGCCAGACCGCGATGATCATATCCGAGCTGCCGACCTGAGAAACCGCTGTCGGCAAGTCGGAATTCAGATAGCAACGATCGACGCTCTCCTGGCGCAGCTCTGCCTTCGACACGATCTTACGATGCTATCGGCCGACGCTGATTTTGAACGCATCGCCGGGCGCACAAATCTAAAACTCTGGCGTGAGTAGCGGCCCTTGCAGCAAAGTTTAGGCGGACTCTCACCCCCGGTAGATCGGGGCCGGCTGGGTGAAGAAGCTCAGCAGGATATGATAGACCAGCGCGTAATTCTTCTGCTGAAAACTCGCGTGCGAAATGCCCGGCATCACCGCGAACTGCTTGTCGGGGTTGGGCAGCTTTTCGAAGAACGCGATCAAGTCGGCAAAGCTCGCGATGCCGTCCCACTGGCCGCGCATGATCAGCGTCGGCACCGTGATCTTTTCCGGGTCGACCACCGGCAGATGCGCGCACATATCGACATAGGTACCGGTCGGCACCGAATCGTCGAGCGCAATCACGGCGTCCGCGAAGGCATTGATGACATTTTCCTCGGCGGTGCCGGGGTGGTCGCGGTCGAAAATCGAATGGATGAAGGCCTTGTCGATCGGCCGCCGGTTCTTGGCCTGGAATTCCGGCAGTCTCTTTTTGCGCTCGGCAAGCGTCGGCGAGCCCGCACCGGTCCACACCATGGCGTCAAGCGCCAGCCGGCCGACGAATTCCGGGTGGCGCTGCGCGAACAGCGCGGCGCGCAATGCCCCTGACGAAATGCCGTAGACCAGGAACGGGCGCTTGCCGCGCAGTTTCTGGATATAGGTCGCGGCGGCGAAACAATCGTCGGCGCCTTGCGCAATCGGCGCGTTGTTGTCGCGGTCCTTGGTGGAGCGGCCGTAGCCCTCCATGTCGACCGACCAGCAGTCGAAACCGCGGCGCGCGAAATAATCCATCGCCGAGGAATCCGGCCGCCCTGGGACTTGCAGATCGAAGGTCGGCTGCGCCGCCATCGACGAGCCGTGCACGAACAGGATCGTGCCGGTCGTGTCCTTCGGATCGCCGGCGCATTTCTCGAACAGGAACAGCTTCACGCCGCCCCCTTTGGCGGTCCAGTGATCCTCAGCCTTGATGGGAGCGGTAGAGACGGTCATGTCGTTCATCGTCAGCCTGCCTGTTGTGATTTCGAAGTATGTCATTGCGAGGAGCGAAGCGACGAAGCAATCCGGAATTTCTCTGCCGCGCTGGATTGCTTCGCTTCGCTCGCAATGACGCTCCTCAATTGATCAGCGTGATGTGGTTGGCCTTGATCACCTTAGCCCATTTATCGACCTGGCCCTGCATGAAGGCGGCGAATTGCGGCTGCGACATCACCATGGGCTCGGCGCCCTGCGCCTCCCAGGATTTCTTGATGTCCGGCCGGCTCAGGATGGCGGTGATGGCATCGTGCAGTTTGGCGACGATCGGCTGCGGCGTCGCCTTCGGCGCCATGAAGCCGACCCATTGGGAAAACTCGAAGCCCGGCACCGTCTCGGCGATGGTCGGTACGTCGGGCAGGATCGGCGAGCGCTTGGCGCCGGTCGTGCCGAGCGCGCGCACCTTGCCGGCCTTGATGTAGGGCACCATGGTCGGCACCGCGTCGAACAGGATCTGGATCTGGCCGCTGAGGATATCGATGCGCATGCCGGTTGAGCCCTTATACGGCACATGCACGATGTTGATACCGGTGAGATTTTTCAGAAGTTCGGCGGCCATGTGGTAGTTGGAGCCGGGCCCGGACGATCCGAAATTGAGCGTTCCCGGCTTTGCCTTGGCAAGCGCAATCAGCTCGGCAACATTATGAGCCGGCACGCCGGGGTTCACGACCAGCACCAGATCGTTTTCTTCCATCGGCGCGAGCGGAACGAGATCGCGCATCAGCGCGTAGGGCTTGTTCTTGTAGAGCGTTTCGTTGACGGTCTGCGTGCTGCTTGCCATCAGCAGCGTGTAGCCGTCGGGCGTCGCCTTGGCCACAAGCTCGGTGCCGAGTGTCGTTCCGGCGCCGGGACGGTTTTCGATGAAAAAATTCTGGTGCAGCGCTTTGTCGAGCTCGAGGGCGAGCGCGCGCACATAGATGTCGGTCGGACCGCCGGCGCCGAAGGGCGCGATGATGCGCACCGGCCGCGACGGGTAGTCGTCGGCGCGGCTCGCTGTTGCGGGAAGCGACGCGGCGGTGGCTAAGACCAGCAGCGCGGCATGGCGGCGTGTCAGGGCGGCCGGAACCGTCTTCGTCGAAATACCCATGGCAGTGTCCTTTTTGACTTTGTCCGTCACGTGGTCGCCGCTCTAATTCATCAGCGGGATGTGGTTCGCGGCGACCACCTTGGCCCATTTCGCGACCTGCGCCGCCATGTAGGCCGCGTAGGCGGGTTGGCTCATGACGACGGGCGTCGCTCCCTGCTTCTCCCACGCCGACCGGATGTCGGAGCGGCCCAGGATACCGCCGATGGTGCGGTTGAGCAGATTGATGATCGGCGCCGGCGTGCCTTTCGGCGCCATGAAACCGACCCATAACGTCGACTGAAAGCCCGGCACGGTCTCGGCGATCGTCGGCACGTCAGGCAGGATTGCCGAACGCTCTTCGCCGCTGGTACCGAGCGCGCGCGCCAGGCCGGCCTTGATCAGCGGCGCCATGGTCGGCACCGAATCGAATACCATTTGAATTTGTCCGCTGACGATGTCGGTGCGCATCGCCGTCGATGTCTTATACGGCACGTGCACGATATCGATGCCGGTGAGGGTTTTGAGCAATTCCGCCGACATGTGATAGTTCGAGCCCGGTCCCGACGAGCCGAAGTTCAGCGTTCCGGGTTTGGCGCGCGCCAGCGCCAGCAGCTCGGCGACGTTGTGCGCCGGCACTTTCGGATTGACCACCAGGACGAGATCGCTTTCGATCAGCGGCGCGACCGGCACGAGATCGCGCAACAGCGTGTAGGGCTTATGGGCGTAGAGCGTCTCGTTCACGCACTGCGTGCTTCCCGCCATCAAGAGCGTATAGCCATCGGGCGCCGATTGGGCGGCGAATGCGGTGCCGATCGTGGTGCCGGCGCCCGGCCGGTTCTCAACGACGAAGGGCTGATGCAGGGATTTTTCCAGCTCCTGCGCGATCGCGCGAACGTAGACGTCGGTCGGCCCGCCGGCGCCGAACGGCACCACGATCTTGACCGGACGCGATGGATACTCGTCCGCGCGGGCAGCTCTTGCCGGCAGAACACAGACTGAGGCCAAAGCCAAAAGCGCACACGCGCGAAGAAGCCCGACGATCCGCAAAGTCATTGGACGCGTATGCCTCAGTTCAATGTGACGCCGGTGATGCGGATAACGTCGCCCCAGCGCTTGTACTGATCGGCAATGTAGGCGGCAAAGCCGGCGACCGATTTCGGCTGAGGCTCGCCGCCGAGCTTCATGATCTTTTGCCGCAACTCCTGTGTCGCCAGTCCTTGATTTACCGCGGCATTGATCTTCTCAATGACCGCCGCCGGCGTACCGGCGGGCGCCACGATCGCCTGCCAGGAATCAGGCGGCATTCCGGGATAGCCAAGTTCGTCCATGGTAGGCACGTTCGGGAGCTCAGGGATGCGTTGCGCGCTGGTGACGGCGAGCGCCCGCAATTGGCCGGATTTGATAAAGGGCGAGATTGCGGTGGTGCCCTCGAACGTCATGTTCATGTGACCCGACAACACGTCGGTGGTGGCCTGTGATGCGGTCTTGTAGGGCACGAACACGATATTGGTGCCGGTGATGTGCTTGAACATTTCGCCGGAAAGATGCGGCGGCGTGCCGATCACCGCGCCATAGTTCAATTTGCCGGGATTGGCTTTGGCGTAGGCGATCAGTTCCTTGACGCTATGCGCGGGAACCGACTTCTGAATGGCGAGGACCAAAGGCGCCGACGACACGAGGGCGACTGCGGCGAACTGCTTGAGGGGGTCGATGCCCGCATCCTTATAGAGCTGCGGGCTGATCGACAGCGATCCGGCGGTGCCGGCAAGCAGCGTGTAGCCGTCGGGCGGCGATGTCGCCACCAGCCGGGCCGCGAGCGTGCCGCCGGCGCCGACATGGTTCTCCACCACCACCGGGCCGAGATGTTCCGACAGGTAGGCGCCGATGATGCGCGCCGCGACGTCCGGCGGCCCGCCGGCGCCGAATGGAACGATCAGCTTGATCGGATGATCGGGGAAAGTAGCGGCCGCGTGGCTCGGACCGCCGCATAACAACGCGCCAGCCAATGTAGCGGCGGTCAGCGCCCCGATTCCTCCCGCTTTTGTGATGACGCGTCGCATTGGCACCTCCGGCATTGCGCGGCTGCATGATGGTACCATCGCCTGCCGCGTCAATGTTGAGGATCGCCGCACTTGGCCGCCTTGCGCCCTTTTGTGCACTGCGCTAAGGGTCGCTGCGTTCGATTTGCGTTGCGAATCCGCCGATTTTTGCGGCAAATCAGCGCCCCGTCGTTTCTCTCTCCCGTCCGGCGGAAAGACAGGAGAGGACCTCGCGCGACCCGCCGCCGAGGCACGTTTTCGGCCCAAGCGGACACGTGCAATCGTGCACGTGTCGCGGTCGGCCGAGAAAAGGACTCCTGATGAGTCAGTCGATCGGTCAACTGCTGGCGGCCTATATTCCGCTCATCGTCTTCGTCGGTCTATCCGCGGCGATCGGGCTGGCGCTGCTTTTGTCGGCGTTCCTGGTCGCCTACAAGCAGCCCGATCCGGAGAAATTGTCGGCCTATGAATGCGGCTTCAACGCATTCGACGACGCACGCATGAAGTTCGATGTGCGCTTCTACCTCGTCGCCATCCTGTTCATCATCTTCGACCTCGAAGTGACGTTCCTGTTCCCGTGGGCCGTGTCATTCGGCCGGGTCGGCCTTTATGGCTTCTGGGCCATGATGCTGTTCCTTGCGGTGCTGACGATCGGTTTTATCTATGAGTGGAAGAAGGGAGCGCTCGAATGGGATTGAGCGAACCCGCGATCGCCGCGTCGCGCCAGGAGATTCTCGACCCGAACACCGGACGGCCGGTGAACGCGAACGACAGGTATTTTTCCGAACTCAACAGCGAGCTGTCGGACAAGGGCTTCCTGGTCGCCGCAGCCGATGACCTGATCGCCTGGGCGCGCACCGGCTCGCTGATGTGGATGACGTTCGGGCTCGCGTGCTGCGCCGTCGAGATGATGCAGATGTCGATGCCGCGCTATGACGCCGAGCGCTTCGGCTTCGCGCCGCGCGCCTCGCCGCGGCAATCCGACGTGATGATTGTGGCCGGCACGCTGACCAACAAGATGGCTCCGGCACTGCGCAAGGTCTATGACCAGATGCCGGAGCCGCGCTACGTGATCTCGATGGGGTCCTGCGCCAATGGCGGCGGGTACTACCATTATTCATACTCGGTGGTGCGCGGCTGCGACCGCGTCGTGCCGGTCGACATCTATGTGCCGGGCTGTCCGCCCACCGCCGAGGCGCTGCTTTACGGCGTGCTCCTGTTGCAGAAGAAGATCCGCCGCACGGCGACGATCGAACGCTGAAATCGACCTTGAAGATGGATGAGACGCTCGACAGGCTCGGCCGAACCATCGCTGGCGCATTGCCGGCGTCGGTGACGGGCTACGTGATCGCTTTTCACGAGCTCACCGTGACCGCGCAGGCGCGCGACATCGTCGCGGTGATGAAATATCTGCGCGACGATCCCAACTGCCTGTTCGTGAACCTGATCGACATTACGGCGGTCGATTGGCCGAGCCGCGAGCGCCGGTTCGATGTGGTCTATCACCTGCTGTCACCGAAACATAATGCGCGCGTCCGCGTCAAAGCCGAGACCGACGAGAATACGCCGGTGCCGTCGATCATCGAGGTTTTCGCCGGCGCCGACTGGTTCGAACGCGAGACCTATGACCTTTACGGCATCGTCTTTACCGGGCATCCGGACATGCGCCGGATCCTCACCGACTACGGCTTTGAGGGCCATCCGTTGCGCAAGGATTTCCCGCTCACCGGCTTTGTCGAAGTCCGCTACGACGACGCGCTTAAGCGCGTCGTCTACGAGCCGGTGCGGCTGACGCAGGAATTCCGCAACTTCGATTTCCTTTCGCCGTGGGAAGGCACCGACTACGTGCTGCCGGGCGACGAAAAAGCGAAGCCGGGCGGCGGGCAGGGGTCATGAGATGAAATCGACGCTCAAGCCCGGGCTGGCGCATCGCTTCGCCTACAAGGTGCCGGAAAATAAAACCGTGCCGTACACCTATCCGGAGGCGCCGGAAATCGCCTCGATGCCGAAGGTGTTCGCCACCGGCAACATGATCATCCTGATGGAGTGGACGTGCGCTCAGCTCCTTGGCCCGCATCTCGATACGGGCGAGGGCAGCCTCGGGGTGCATGTCGATGTCAGCCATCTTGCGGCGACGCCGCCTGGCATGATCGTGACAGTCGATGCCGAGATCGAAAAGATCGTCGGCAACCGCATCACCTTCAAGGTCAAGGCGCATGACGGCGCCGATCTGATCGGCGAGGGCCGCCACGAGCGTTTCGTGGTGATGTGGGACAAGTTCAACGCGCGCGTTGCGGCCAAGGCGAAGGCGGCGTCGGAACTCGAAATGGCGAATAGCGAATAGCGAGTGGCGAATAGGGATGAATGGCAGACGGTGCACAGATAAAGTCATATCGCGACCTGCGTGTCTGGCAGGACGCTATGACATTGGCAGAGGTGTGCTATCGGCTGACCGGTGGATTCCCAAGGGAAGAGGTGTTTGGGCTTTCGGCTCAGATCAGGCGGGCCGCAGTCTCTATCGCCGCGAACATTGCCGAATGTCATGGACGAGAAAACACGCAATCTTTCATACAATACCTTCGCATCGCTCAGGGGTCTTTGAAGGAGCTCGAGACGCACCTGATGCTGGCGGAGCGCGTAAACATTGCGGCCAATTCGAAGACCGATGTGATCCTCGTTCAATGCGAAAACTTGGGCAAGATGGTCCGCTCGCTTATTCGTGCGCTTCAGACCAAAGTGAGGAAGAGCTGATGCGTGCGTCTTACCCTATTCGCCATTCGCTATTCGCTATTCGCAGTCTACCATGACAGAAGCCGCGACGAGGAACTTCACCATCAATTTTGGCCCGCAGCATCCGGCGGCGCACGGTGTGCTGCGTCTGGTGCTCGAACTCGACGGCGAAGTGGTGGAGCGGGTCGATCCACATATCGGGCTGTTGCACCGCGGCACCGAAAAGCTGATCGAGCAAAAGACCTATCTGCAGGCGATTCCGTATTTCGATCGCCTCGACTACGTCGCGCCGATCAATCAGGAGCACGCGTTTTGCCTGGCGGCTGAAAAGCTGCTCGGCATCGAAGTGCCGCGCCGCGCGCAGCTCATTCGCGTGCTGTATTGCGAAATCGGGCGCCTGCTGTCGCACCAGCTCAATGTCACGACACAGGCCATGGACGTAGGCGCGCTCACCCCGCCGCTGTGGGGGTTTGAGGAACGCGAAAAGATGATGGGATTCTATGAGCGGGCCTCAGGCTCGCGCATGCACGCGGCCTATTTTCGCGTCGGCGGGGTGCATCAGGATTTGCCGCCGAAGCTTATCGATGACATCGCGGCGTTCTGCGATCCCTTCTTGAAAGTGTGCGACGACCTGGAAGTACTGCTCACCGAGAACCGCATCTTCAAGCAGCGCAACGTCGATATCGGCGTGGTGTCGCTCGCCGATGCCTGGGCGCGCGGCTTCTCCGGCGTCATGGTGCGCGGCTCGGGCGCGGCGTGGGACTTGCGCCGGGCGCAGCCCTACGAGTGCTATTCCGAGTTCGAATTCGACATCCCGGTCGGCAAGAACGGCGATAATTACGACCGCTATTGCATTCGCATGGAGGAGATGCGCCAGTCGATCCGCATCATGAAACAATGCATCAGTCGCCTCTATGAGACGCCGGGCCCGGTGGTCATCGACGACCACAAGATTTCGCCGCCGCGGCGCGGCGAGATGAAGCGTTCGATGGAAGCGCTCATCCATCATTTCAAGCTCTACACCGAAGGCTTCAAGGTGCCTGCGGGCGAGGTCTATGCGGCCGTTGAGGCGCCGAAGGGGGAGTTCGGCGTCTATCTGGTCGCCGACGGCAGCAACAAGCCGTACAAGTGCAAGATCCGCGCGCCCGGCTTCGCGCACCTGCAGGCGATGGACTTTCTTTGCCGCGGCCACATGCTGGCCGATATCTCGGCGATCCTCGGTTCGATCGACATCGTGTTCGGCGAGGTGGACCGATGAGCGTGCGCCGGCTTGCCGAGAAGCAGCCCGAAAGCTTCGCCTTCACGCCCGAGAATCTCGCCTGGGCGAAAGCGAAGATCGAAAAATATCCGCCGGGGCGGCAGCAGTCGGCGGTGATTCCGATTCTATGGAAGGCGCAGGCTCAGTGCGGCGGCTGGCTGCCGCAGAAGGCCATCGAAGCGGTGGCCGAACTCCTCGGCATGGCGAAAATTCGTGTGCTCGAAGTTGCGACCTTTTACACGATGTTCAATCTGTCCCCCGTCGGCAAATACCACGTCCAGTTCTGCGGTACGACGCCTTGTCTCCTCCGCGGCGCGGACGGCCTCAAAAAAGTCCTGCATGAGAAGATCGGCGAGGAGAACGAGGTCACCGCCGACGGCAAGTTCTCGTGGGTCGAGGTCGAGTGCCTTGGCGCTTGCGTGAATGCGCCGATGGTGCAGATCAATGCCGATTACTACGAGGACCTCACGCCCGAATCGATGACGCGGATCATCAACGATCTCGCGGCGGGTAAAACGCCGAAACCGGGTCCGCAGATCGACCGGCAGAATTCCGCGCCTGTTGGCGGACCGATGACTTTGACTGATTTATCGCTTTATGCGTCCGGTGCAGCGCATCGCCCCGGCGGCGACAGACCCGACAGCGAAGGCAAGAAGCCGGGCGAAGCCGCCAACGTGCACGAGGCGCCGATGCCGAAACCGCCCGCCGCCGATGCCACCGACCCGAGGCGCCAATAATGCTCGCCGACAAGGATCGCATTTTCAAGAACCTCTACGGTCAGCACGACTGGGGTCTCGACGGCGCGCGCGCGCGCGGCGCCTGGGACGGCACCAAGGATATTTTGGCGAAGGGCCGCGAAGGCCTCGTCAACGAATGCAAGGCGTCGGGCCAGCGCGGCCGCGGCGGCGCCGGCTTCGCTACCGGCCTCAAATGGTCATTCATGCCGAAGGAGCAGGCTCCCGGCCGTCCGCATTACCTCGTGGTCAATGCCGACGAGTCCGAGCCCGGCACCTGCAAAGATCGCGAGATCATGCGCCACGATCCGCATTTGCTGATCGAAGGCTGCCTGATCGCCGGTTGCGCCATGGAAGCGCACACCACCTACATCTACATCCGAGGCGAATTCATCCGTGAGCGCGAACGGCTCGAAGCCGCGGTCGAGCAGGCCTACGAAGCAAAGCTGATCGGCAAGAACAACATCAACGGCTTCGATTTCGACGTCATCGTCCATCACGGCGCCGGCGCCTACATTTGCGGCGAGGAGACGGCGCTGCTTGAGAGCCTCGAAGGCAAGAAGGGACAGCCGCGCTTGAAGCCGCCGTTCCCGGCCAATATGGGCCTCTACGGCTGTCCGACCACGGTCAACAACGTTGAGACCATCGCCCAGGTGCCCGACATCATGCGCCGCGGCGCCGCCTGGTTTGCCGGCATCGGACGCAAGAACAATACCGGCACCAAGCTCTATTGCATTTCCGGTCACGTCGAGAAGCCGTGCAATGTCGAAGAAGAAATGGGCATTCCGCTGCGCGAGCTGATCGAACGGCACGCCGGCGGCGTGCGCGGCGGCTGGAATAATCTGCTCGCCGTGATTCCGGGCGGTTCGTCGATGCCGCTCATTCCGGCCGGACCTGATCAGGCCGACACGCTGCTGATGGATTTCGACGGCTGCCGCGAGAAAAAATCCGCGCTCGGCACGGCCGCCGTGATCGTCATGGACAAGTCCACCGACATCGTGCGGGCGATGGCGCGCATCTCCTATTTCTATAAGCACGAGAGCTGCGGCCAGTGCACGCCGTGCCGCGAAGGCATGGGCTGGATGTGGCGCGTGCTCGAACGCATGGCGGTCGGCCACGCCACCAAGCGCGAAATCGACATGCTGATGGAAGTCACGACCCAGATCGAGGGCCACACCATCTGCGCCTTCGGCGATGGCGCGGCGTGGCCGGTGCAGGGGCTGCTGCGGCATTTCCGGCCGGAGATCGAAAGGCGCATCGATCAATACACCGCCAACCCGCAACCCGACCCGCTCGCGGTGGCCGCGGAGTGATGGTCATGAGCGCAGTCAGGCATCTCGCACAGCTCAATATCGGCCGCTTCCGTTATCCGACGGACGATCCGCGCATGGCCGATTTCATGAACGCGCTCGACCAGATCAATGGGCTTGCCGAGCGCAGCGCGGGCTTCGTCTGGCGGCTCAAGGACGACAGCGGCAACGCCACCAATTTCCGCCCCTTTCCCGATCCGATGATGGCGGTCAATTTGTCGGTATGGGACAGCGTCGAGGCGCTCGAGCGCTACGTCTATCAGACCGTGCACAAGCGGTTTTATGGCCGGCGCGAGGAGTGGTTCGACAAGCTCGACACCCCGCATTTGGTGATGTGGTGGATCCCGGCGGGCCACCAGCCATCGCTGACCGAGGCGAAGGAACGACTCGAACATTTGACGGCCCACGGAGCGAGCGATTTCGCATTCGGTTGGGAGAGTATTGCGGCGGCGCAATTGTGGAAGACGGCGCGGTGCACCGCGCCTGACGGAAAAGCGGCATGACCAAGCTCATTATTGACGGCAAAGAGATCGACGTGCCGCCGGAATACACACTGTTGCAGGCCTGCGAAGCCGGTGGCGCCGAGATCCCGCGCTTCTGTTTCCACGAGCGGCTGTCGATTGCAGGCAATTGCCGCATGTGTCTCGTCGAACTGGTCGGCTCGCCGAAGCCGGTTGCGAGCTGCGCCTGGGGCGTGCGCGACTGCCGGCCGGGACCGAAGGGCGAACCACCCGAGGTCAAGACGCGATCGCCGATGGTGCGCAAGGCGCGCGAAGGCGTGATGGAATTTCTGCTGATCAATCACCCGCTCGATTGCCCGATCTGCGACCAGGGCGGCGAATGTGACCTGCAGGATCAGTCGATGGCCTATGGTATCGACGCCAGCCGCTACCGCGAGAACAAGCGCTCCGTCGAGGACAAGTATCTGGGCGCGCTGGTCAAGACCTCGATGAACCGCTGCATCCAGTGTACGCGCTGCGTCCGTTTTTCGGCCGAGGTCGCCGGCGTACCAGAGCTTGGCGCCACCGGGCGCGGCGAGGACATGGAGATCACGACCTATCTCGAACAGGCGATGACATCCGAGCTGCAGGCCAACGTGGTCGACATCTGTCCGGTCGGCGCGCTCACCGCGAAGCCCTACGCATTCGCGGCGCGGCCGTGGGAACTCGCCAAGACGGAATCGATCGACGTGATGGACGCGCTCGGCTCGGCCATCCGCATCGACACACGCGGGCGCGAAGTGATGCGAATCCTGCCGCGGGCCAACGACGACATCAACGAAGAGTGGATTTCCGACAAGACCCGGCACGTGGTCGACGGCTTGCGGACGCAGCGGCTCGATCAGCCTTACGTGCGCGAGAACGGCAAGCTGCGGCCGGCGACCTGGACCGAAGCGTTTGGCGCCATCGCCGCAAAACTCACGCGCGCCAACCCGAAGCGGGTCGGCGCCATCGCCGGCGATCTTGCCGCGATCGAGGAAATTTATGCGCTGAAGGATTTGATGACGCGGCTCGGCGTCAGCAATCTCGATTGCCGGCAGGACGGCTCGGCGCTCGATCCGCGCTGGGGCCGCGCAAGCTATCTGTTCAACTCAACGATCCCCGGGATCGATGCGGCCGACGCTCTCCTTATCGTCGGCGCCAACCCGCGCAAGGAAGCCGCCGTGCTCAATGCACGTATCCGCAAGCGCTGGCGCGCGGGCAATTTTCCGATCGGCCTCGTCGGGCCGAAGGTCGATCTCACCTACACCTACGACCATCTCGGCGCTGGTCCCGAAACGCTCGCCGATGTCGCGCGCCACTCGTTCGCCGAGGCGCTCCGCAAAGCCGAAAAGCCGCTGATGATCGTCGGCGCGGCGGCATTCGCCCGGCCCGACGGCGCGGCCATTGCAGCGCTCGCCGCCAAGGCGGCCGTTGAGCTTGGCGCGGTGAAGCAGGG
>DASZWK010000164.1:0-34930 GCA_035546235.1 Xanthobacteraceae bacterium
TCGGGCGCGATTGGGCGACGGCGATGGTCGGGACCACCGTGAAGCTGGGCCGCGGCATCACCGGCTATGCGAGCTTCAGCAGCGAACTGGGGCAGGGGGACGTGACATATTACGGCGGTCAGTTAGGCCTCAATGTCGCGCTCAACGCGCCCGCCGAAACGGCAGGCGCTACGCACTGACACGCGAAGGAACGCCGATTGCGAATCGCAACGAGGATCGGCCGGAGCGAAATCCTACCCCATCCGTCGCAGACGCGATTCAACATTGCGCAGCAGATGCTCCATCTGCTCGACATAGTCGACGAAGGCGTTGATCGGATCGGCGATGCCGGTCAATTTCTCGTCGACCCCGCTCTCGCTTCGAACACGCCGGATGCACTCCTGAACCTTCGCCCGCAACGACATGGCACGATATCCGTGAAAGCTCGAGAGCATTGAAGCCGAGAAGGGTTTCGACCCAATCCAGGTTGTGCGCAGCACATTCAAGGCGTAAATTGATCAGCATGAGTGGATCAATCGTTAGTCGCGATCCTGAAATTATGGGTGGGGCGCCGGTGTTCCGCGGAACGCGCGTGCCGGTCCAGACGCTCCTCGATTATCTCGAGGCCGGCGACTCGATTGATGAGTTTCTCGAAGGCTTTCCAACTGTGTCCCGCGAACAGGTCATTGCTTTCCTGGAGCAGGCGAAGGACAAGCTCGTCGAATCGGTCTCGTGAAAGTCCTGCTCGACGAATGTCTGGATTGGCGACTGTCGCGATCCATCACAGGGCACGAAATCAAAACCGTCGGCCAGATGGGCTGGGCTGGTATTAAGAATGGCGAGTTGCTTACGAAGGCGTCGACTCATTTCGACGCCTTCGTCACTGTTGATCGAAACTTAGCCTTTCAACAGAAGGTGGGAGAATTTCCTATCCTAATTGTTGTGCTTCGAGCGAACGCGAACCGGCTTGCCGACCTTGTGCCCCTAGTTCCAAAGCTTTTAGCGGCTCTCGCCTCGGCGACGCCCGGTGTTGTCACAACTGTCAGTGAGTGACGCGGTAGGCGTCATTTCTTAAATCTGACGATCTTCTGGCGCTGCTCGCCCAGCCCGTCGATGCCGAGCGTGACCACGTCGCCGGGTTTGAGGAATTTCGGCTCGGACTTCATGCCGAGGCCGACGCCGGGCGGCGTGCCGGTGATGATGACATCGCCGGGCTCCATGGCGAAATATTGCGAGCAGCACCACACGATATGGCGGCAGTCGAAGATCATGGTCGAAGTGTTGCCGCGCTGGCGCTTTTCACCGTTGACGTCGAGCCACATGTCGAGGTTTTGCGGGTTCTTGATCTCGTCCTTGGTAACGAGCCACGGACCGAGCGGGCCGAAGGTCTCGCAACCCTTGCCTTTGGTCCATTGCCCGGCGCGCTCGATCTGAAAGACGCGCTCGGACACGTCGTTGGCGAGGCAGTAACCGGCGACGACGTCGAGCGCCTTGTCCTTGCTGAGGTAACGCGCGGGGCTGCCGATGATGATGCCGAGTTCGACTTCCCAATCGAGCTTGGACGAGTCTTTCGGCGTCATGGTGTCGTCGTTCGGCCCGCAGATGCAGCTCGGCGCCTTGTTGAAGATGATCGGCTCCTTGGGGATCGCCATGCCGGCTTCGGCGGCGTGATCGGAATAATTGAGGCCGATGGCGATGAAATTGCCGACCTTGCCGACGCACGGGCCGATGCGCGGCTTGCCCTTCACCAGCGGCAGCTTGTCGGGATTGAGCTTGCGCAGCTTGGCAAGGCCCTTGGGCGACAGCGCGTCGCCTGAGATATCGGGCACGATCTTGGACAAATCGCGGATGCGTCCCTGCGTGTCGAGCATGCCGGGCTTTTCGCGGCCGGGGGCGCCGTAGCGAACGAGTTTCATGGAACTCTCCTTGGGTCGGTAATCTTCGATAATCCGAGGTGACTGTTGTTCAGAATGCGCCGGGGAAGCGTCCTCCGTCGATCAGCAGATTCTGTCCGGTGATATAGCCGGCCTGCGCCGAGCACAGAAACGCGCACGTGGCGCCGAACTCGTCCGCCGTTCCAAGCCGGCCCGCCGGAACCGAATCGACGTTTTGCTTGATGGCTTCCTCGTAGCTCGTGCCGCGCTTCTTCGCCGACGACTGGGCGTTGGAGCGGAAGCGGTCGGTGTCGAAAATGCCCGGCAGCAGAAAATTGATCGTCACGTTGGAGGCGGCGACAGAGCGCGCCACGCCGGCGAGGAAGGCGGTCAGCCCGGCGCGCGCGCCCGACGACAGATCGGGGCCGAACAGCGGCATCTTCACCGAACCCGAAGTGATGTTGACGATGCGGCCGAATTTCTTGGCCACCATCGGGTCGATCGCCTTCTGAATGAGTTCCACGGCGACGATCATGTTGCCGACGACGCCGTCGATCATCTTCTGCCGGTCGAGGTCGCGGAAATCGCGAAACGGCGGCCCGGCATTGTTATTGACCAGGATGTCCGGCTCCGGACAGGCGGCAAACAGCGCCTTCTGGCCGTCCGGGGAAGCGACATCGGCCGCGACCGCCGTGATCTTGGCGCCGGTTTCCTTGCGCAATTCGTCTGCGGTGGCCGCGAGGCGATCCTTGTCGAGGCCGTTGATCACGACCTCGCAGCCGGCCTCGGCGAGCCGTTTGGCGCAGGCCCGGCCAAGGCCGCGGCTCGACGCGCAGACGATGGCCTTGCGGCCGGCGATTCCAAGGTCCATCCCCCAATCTCCCTGCTTTGACGCGACATCGAGGCGCAGCGCCTGTATGTGCTGTTCTCGTAACTGCACCGCGCCAAGTCAACGCCCGATTCCGGCCTATTTCCGCGCACAATGCCGCTGATCCCCGACATCTCCGTCCTGCAATTCACGCTGATCGTTGGTTTGGCGGCCTTTTCGGGCATTGCGGGCGGGGTGGCCGGCTACGGTACCGGCGCGATGATGCCGCTCGTGCTGGTGCCGCTGGTCGGCGCCAAGCCGGTAGTTCCAATCATCGCCATTTCGGCGATGTTCACCAATTCGGCGCGGATCGTCGCATTCCGCAGGCGGCTCGACCCGCGGCGCGCCATGATCGCGCTCGTCTGCGCGCTGCCGACCTGTGTGCTCGGCGCCTGGCTGTACACGCTGTTGTCGGGCCGCGGCGCCGCGCTGGTGATCGGATTGACCTTGATCGCGACTGTGCCGCTGCGCCGCATTCTGCGCCGCCGCGGCCGCCACCTTGGCGAAAAGGGTTACGCGGCCGGCGCTTTGGCGTGGGGCGTCGTTGTCGGCGGCACCACCGGGTCGGGCGTGATCTTGCTCTCGCTGCTGATGGCCACGGGTCTTGAAGGCGCCGCCGTGATCGCGACCGATTCGCTCGTCTCGGTCGTCATCGGTGTCGTCAAGCTCGCGGTGTTCGGCTACGCGGGGGTGATCACATCGGTGGTGCTGGCCATCGGCCTGCTGATCGGCGGGATCGGCTTTTGCTCCACGTTTATCGCGCGGCTGATCGTCGAACGAATGCCGGTACACGTGCACACTGCGATCCTCGATGTGGTCGTCATCGCCGGCGCCGCGATCATGATTTTCGATGCGGTGCGGCCGTAAGGTTTTTTACGGCCACTTCACCACAGGCGGCATCGAGGACAGAATCGACTCGACATTGCCGCCGGTGCGCAGGCCGAAAATCGTGCCACGGTCGTACAGGAGATTGAACTCGACATAGCGACCGCGGCGAATGAGCTGCTCGTCACGCTCGGCTTCGGTCCAGGGCGTGGTGAAGTTTCGTCGCACCAGCTCGGGATAGATGCCGAGGAAAGCGCGGCCGACGGCTTGCGTGAAGGCGAAGTCGGCGTCGAAATTGCCGGTATCGAGCCAATCGTAAAAGATGCCGCCGATGCCGCGCATCTCGCCGCGGTGTTTCAGGTGGAAATATTCATCGCACCATTTTTTGAATTTGTCGTAGGGCGCGACGGCCGCATGCGCATCGCACGCCGCCTTCATGGCGGCGTGAAAAGCGATCGTGTCGGGATCGTCCTGCGTGCGCCTGCGGTCGAGGACGGGCGTGAGGTCGGCGCCGCCGCCGAACCACGTCTTGGAGGTGACGACGTAGCGCGTGTTCATGTGCACGGCGGGGACGTGCGGGTTGTGCATGTGCGCGATCAGCGAGATGCCTGAGGCGAAGAACCGCGGATCGTCTGCGGCGCCGGGAATCTCTTTACGGAACTCCGGTGCGAATTCACCGAACACCGTGGAGACGTGGACGCCGACCTTCTCGAACACGCGGCCGCTCATCATCGCCATGACGCCGCCGCCGCCGGGTGCGCCGCTGTGGTCGGTGCGGTTCCACGGCGTGCGCTTGAATCGGCCCGGCGCGCGATCGGCAAGCGGCGCGCCGGCGGGAAGCGCGTCCTCCACCGCCTCGAAGGCCGCGGTGATCTGATCGCGCAGCGATGCGAACCACGCGCGCGCGGCCTCTTTGCGTTTCTCAGACTGTCCGTTGTCCATGTGTCGTCGATGTGAGACGTGCCGCGATCTCGCGAAAGGAGATAACTACTCCGCCTCCACCTTTTCCGCCAACCACACTTTGATCAGAGACTGGTACGGCACGTCGCGCTTGTTGGCGGCGACTTTGATGCGATCGAGCAAGCCCTGCGGCAGTCGCAGCGAAATCGCAGTTGTCGACAATTTCAGATTTGGAAGCGTCGCCCTTTGCGCCTTGCTCAGGTCGAAATAATCCGCAGTATCGTGCGACTCCCAAAATTGGCGTTCTTCCGCCTCGCTGCGAAACTTTGGAACAGTCTTATATTTCCTGCTCATAGCGGGCTTTTTCTTTCTGCTCATTGAGCGAACCGAGATCACGCGGATCAACGTTGCGCCCTGGCGCAGAGTAAAGCTCACCTGTAATCGGCGACCCTCGGCGGTGCTGCCGTAAGCATGATAACGGGGTTCATGAACGCTATGCTTTTCATCGATAAAGATAATAAGTCTCGGATCGAGGAAAACCTGCTCCGCTTCCATCTGGCTGATGTCATGTTTGTACAGACTTTTGCGGTTGTTGCCGTCATCCCAGTCAAATCCGGCAATTTGGCTGAGATTGAGCATGGTTGTATATTAAGGTAATATACATTCGATGCCAAGCCAAATGTCTCAGCCGATCAAGGCCATCTCACACGTACTTGCCGTAGCGCCTCGCCGGCCGCCATGGCTGCCGCCAGCGCCACATTGAGCGAGCGCAGGCCCGGCTGCATCGGGATGCGGAGGCGAGCGTCGGCGGAGTCGTGGACCTCCTGCGGCACGCCCGCCGATTCGCGGCCGAACAGCAGCACGTCGTCCGGCCGGTAGGCGTAATCGAGGTAGACCTGCGGCGCCGCGGTCGTGAACAGGACGAGCCGATGATTCTCGGCCCGCCGCCACGCCTCGAATGCCTGCCACGAGCTGTGCCGAACCAACGCCACGGTATCGAGGTAGTCCATTCCGGCACGCCGAAACGCGCGATCCGAGGTTGGGAACCCGGCCGGTGCGATGATGTGCGCCTCGATTCCCAGGCACGCACAGAGGCGCAAAATGGTGCCGGTATTCTGCGGGATGTCGGGCTGGTACAGGGCGATGCGCATGCCGGTCATTTCGCGCGTTGGTCACAGCGCTCGGGGCGCGGCGAAGCCACACTTGCACTGAGGCGGCAAGGGTGCCAATAGAACCCCGCCGGAATGCGTCGCACCCGACCTTCCCCAGGCCGGTGCGGCCGGATCATTCGCCACCGGTCTTCCGTCTGCCTCTCCCGCAAGTGCCGGAGGGCAGGGAAGGTGGCGGCCCGCAGCGCGGATGGTCGAGCGGCAAGACGTAAAGAGGGTCGGCAGGGTGAATTCAATCTCAACGGCGGATCAAGCGCGCCGCGACTTCCGTTTCCTTCCTTGCGTCATCGGTCAGGCTTTTTAAGGTTCGACAATGAGCGGACATAGCACCTATCAGCCGCAAGGCGCCTTCATGAAGTGGATGGAACGGCGGCTGCCGATCGCCAGCCTCGTCTATTCATCCTTTATCGCCTACCCGACGCCACGCAATCTGAACTATTGGTGGACGTTCGGCGGCATTCTCACCTTCATGCTTACCGTGCAGATCGTGACCGGCATCGTGCTGGCGATGCACTACACGCCGAACGTCAATCTGGCCTTCGATTCGGTCGAAGGCATCATGCGCGACGTCAATTACGGCTGGCTGCTGCGCTATATCCACGCCAACGGCGCGTCGTTCTTCTTCGTCGCCGTCTACATCCACATGGCACGCGGCATGTATTACGGCTCCTACAAGGAGCCGCGCGAGGTGTTGTGGATTCTCGGCGTCATCCTGTTCCTGTTGATGGTCGCGACCGGATTCATGGGCTACGTGCTGCCCTGGGGGCAGATGAGCTTCTGGGCCGCCACCGTTATCACCAACCTGTTCTCGGCCATTCCGGTGGCCGGTCACGGCATCGTCACCTGGCTGTGGGGCGGCTTCGCGGTCGGCAATCCCACGCTCAACCGCTTTTATTCGCTGCACTACCTTTTGCCGTTCGTCATCGCCGGCGTGGTCGTGCTGCACATCTGGGCGCTCCACATGGTCGGGCAGAACAATCCGACCGGCGTCGAGCCGAAGGACGAGAAGGACACCGTGGCGTTCACGCCCTACGCGACCGTCAAGGACGCATTCTTCATTGGCGTGTTCTGCATCGTGTTTGCTTATTTCATCTTCTATATCCCGAACTATCTCGGCCATTCCGACAACTATATCCCGGCGAATCCGAGCCAGACGCCGACGCACATCGTGCCCGAATGGTATTACCTGCCGTTCTACGCGATCCTGCGCGCGATCCCGAGCAAGCTCCTGGGCGTCACCGCCCTCGGCGCGTCGATCGTCGTGCTGGCCTTCATGCCGTGGCTCGACACGTCGCGGGTTCGTTCCGCGAACTACCGGCCGCTTTACCGGCAATTCCTGTTTATCTTCTTTGCCGCGGTGATCGGGCTCGGCTATCTGGGCTCGCAGGAGCCGGTCGGCGGTTACGTGCTCGCCGCGCGGCTGCTGACCGCTTACTACTTCGCTTTCTTCTTCATCATCCTGCCGCTTCTTGGATTGTTCGAGACAACCAAGCCGCTGCCGAATTCGATTTCCGAATCGGTGCTCGGCAAAGGTGCTCCGGCTGGCAACGGAGGTCGGGCATGAGCAGGCAGATAGCCATCGCCGCGGCCGTTGTCCTGGCGGCGTCTCTGTCAGCGACGGCAGTGCCGGCGTTGGCCCAGGAGGCCGCCGCGCCGCCGCGGGAGCATTGGTCGTTCTCCGGGCCGTTCGGCCAGTACGACCCGCAACAGTTGCAGCGCGGCTTCAAGATCTATCGTGAGGTTTGCTCGACCTGTCACAGTCTCAAACTGCTGTCCTTCCGCAATCTCGCCGATCCGGGCGGTCCCGGCTTCACCGAGGCTCAGGCGGCGGCGATTGCGGCCACCTTCCAGGTCACCGACGGGCCGAACGACCAGGGCCAGATGTTCCAGCGGCCCGGCAAGATATCCGATTATTTCCCCCTGCCGTTCCCCAATGCGCAGGCCGCTGCCGCGGCGCTGGGCGGCAAGGTGCCGCCAGACATGTCCACTCTCGCCAAGGCGCGCAGCCACGAGGGGGGCTTCCCGCAATTCATCTTCGACGCGTTCACCGCCTATCAGGAAGATGGGCCGGACTACATCCACGCCATCATCAATGGCTATACGACAGCACCGGCGGGCTTCGCGTTGCCGCCGGGCGGCCAGTACAACAAGTACTTCCCGGGCGGCGCCATCGGCATGCCGCAGCCGATCAAGGATGGCCAGGTGAAATACACCGACGGCACGCCCGAGACGCTCGACCAATACGGCAAGGACGTTGCCGCGTTCCTGATGTGGGCGTCCGAACCGAAGCTCGACGAGCGCCACCGGCTCGGCTTCCAGGTTATGATCTTCCTGATCGTGTTCACGGGCCTGCTTTACTTCACCAAGAAAAAAGTCTGGCACGACGTTCACGAGCCCGCTGTTTCTTCGTAGCGGTGCCCAAGGCGAGCGAACGATATCGGGTTCGCTCGCCCGCGATGCCGACTCGGCAACATTTACAATCATCGCGAAGAGCCGCGGCGCGGGTCCATCAGACCGCCGCGCTCGATGCCTTTGCAGGCGAGCGGTTAGCCCGTTGCGCAGGCCGACGCGGTCCGCCACAGTGCGGGCAGCATCAAGCGGGCAGCGCCAAGGGGATGAGGCTCCAGCAATGACCACCGCCGCGGTCGAGAATGACCTGAAAGCCGCAATCCGCTCGATCCCGGATTATCCCAAGCCGGGGATCATGTTCCGCGATATCACGACGCTGCTCGGCAATGCGCGGGCATTCCGTCGCGCCGTGGACGAACTGGTGCAGCCGTGGGCCGGCGGCAAGATCGACAAGGTCGCCGGCATCGAGGCGCGCGGTTTCATTCTCGGCGGCGCGGTAGCGCATCAGGTGTCGGCCGGCTTCGTCCCCATCCGCAAGAAGGGCAAGCTGCCGTTCAAGCGCGTCTCCATCGGCTATTCGCTGGAATACGGCATCGACGAGATGGAGATGCACGAAGACGCAATCGAAAAGGGCGAGCGTGTGATTCTGGTCGACGATCTGATCGCCACCGGCGGCACCGCGGAAGCCGCCGTCAAGCTGTTGCAGCAGATCGGCGCCAATGTGCTCGCCGCCTGCTTCATCATCGACTTGCCGGAGCTCGGCGGCGGCAAGAAAATCGAAAAACTCGGCGTACCGGTGCGTACGCTGATCGCCTTCGAGGGGCACTGACGCTCCGGGTCTCCTTTAGTATTCAAAATCGTTGGGAGGATTGACGTGCCGGCCGCAATGCAAGGTGAACTGCAGGGGACTGTCTACCGTTTCAAATTCGGCGAGTTCGAAATCGCCACGATCCTCGACAGCAAGGCGATCCGCGAAGGCCTGCATCCGAGTTTCGGACCCGAGCACTCCGCCGAGGAGGCGCGTGCGCTGTGCGCGGCGAACGGCATCGATTCCAATCGCTACGTGCATCCGTTCACGCCGACCGTCGTCAACACCGGCAAGCAAGTGATCCTGTTCGACACCGGCAACGGCTTCCTGCGCCGCGATTTCGAGCAATTGCGCGGCCGCGGCGTCGACGGCAACTTGCGCGAACGGCTTGGCGAGGCCGGCTACAAACCGGGCGACATCGATGTTGTGGTGACCACCCACGGCCATCCCGACCACATCGGCGGTCTGTCGGATGGCGGTAAGCCGGTCTACCCGAATGCCCGTTACGTGTTCGGCGCGGCCGAGTTCGATTTCTGGAAGCGCGGCGAGAATGTGCGCGAGGCGCGCAAGTTCAATCGCGAACTGTTCGTCAAGCTCGCGGTGCCGTTCGGCGAAAAGGCGACTTTCATCAAGCCCGGCGATGAAGTGGCCTCCGGCATTCACGCGGTCGATGCCATGGGGCATGCGCCCGGTATGCTGGCCTTCCACGTCGAAAGCGCCGGCAAGCGGCTGCTGATCTGGGCCGATACCTGCAATCATTATGTCATCAGCGTGCAGCGGCCGGATTGGACACTCGATGTCGATGACGACAAGGAGAAGGGCGCGGCCACGCGCAAACGCATCCTCGACATGGCGGCGACCGATAAGCTCATTGTCGCCGGCTATCACATGCCGTTCCCGGCGCTCGGCATGATCGAGAAGGGTGCGGGCGGCTATCGTTGGGTGCCGGTGAGCTATCAATTGAGTCTCTAAGCGCGGGTGGAGCGTCATGGCCGATCATGTTGAAGGTCCGCTGTACTACGAACGCATGGGCCGCACCGGCCCGGTCATGGCCTTCGTGCATCCTAATCCGATGGATCAGTCGTGCTGGATCTTTCAGATGGCGCACCTGTCGACCTGGTACCGATGCATCGCCATCGATATTCCGGGTTATGGACGCTCGCCCAAGGCCACCAAGGGCCTGACCATGTCCGACATGGCGCAGGCGTGCTGGGAGGCGATCGACGATGCCGCGCCCGGCGAGCGCGCCATCCTGGTCGGCTGCTCGGTCGGTTCCGCCATCACGCCCTACATGCACCACCTGCGGCCGCAAAAGACCGCAGCGATGGTGCTCTCTGGCACCGGCTACAGTCCCAACAAAGAGCACGCGCCCAAGCGCATCGCCGGCTATACGGCGGGCGGCATCGAGTATCGCTGGGATTTTACGTTCGAGGACCTGAGCCCGGCGTTCCGTCCGACGCCGCTGGCGCATTTTTTCGCCCAGATGTTCACCGAGCGCAACGCGCAGGCCGACCTGCAATCGATCATCTATCAGTTCCAGGCCGCGGCGATACCCGATGCGGAGGATCATCATTCGCGGATTGCCTGCCCGACGATCATCCTGACGGGCAGCGAAGATGGCGCGCACCCCCGTGCGGCGGCACTCAAGGCCCGCATCCCGGGCTGCGAGATGAAAATTCTTCATGGCGCCGGGCACGCCTGCCAGATCGAGCAGCCCGGGCTTTTCGACCGCTACATGATCGAGTTTCTCAAGAAGCACGGCCTGTTTCCGTCCGGCGCATAATCGCGCTAGGCTGGATGTCTGCCGGATCCATCTCGTTCACACAGAGGGGGCAGACTGTGACCATTCCGCGCCGTCAATTTCTTCGCCTTGCCACTGGCGCAGCCGCGCTGGCTGGCGCCGCGACGGCGCGCGCAGACACCTATCCGGTTCGTCCGGTCCATATCATCGTCGCCACCACCGCGGGAGGTGCGACCGATATCGCCGCGCGGCTGATCGCGCAGTGGCTGACGACGAAGCTCGGCCAATCGTTCGTCGTCGAAAATCGCTCCGGCGGCAACAACAACGTCGGCAGCGAATTCGCCGCGCACGCGCCGGCCGACGGCTACACGCTGTTCATGGCCAACTCGGTCAATTCGATCAACACGGTGCTGTACAAGCACCTCAACTACAACTTCGTCACCGATTTCACGCCGATCGTCCGCGTCATGGGCTCGACCTTGTTCTTGCTGGTGCATCCGGCCGTGCCCGCCAAAACCGTCCCGGAATTCATCGCCTATGCGAAGGCCAATCCCGGCAAGGTCACCATGGGTTCGGGCGGCAGCGGCTCGACCGGACATCTCGCCGGCGAACTGTTCATGATGCGCACCGGCGTGCACATGGTTCACGTGCCGTATCGCGGCGAGTCGGCTGCGCTCACCGATCTGCTCGCCGGCCAGCCGCAGGTGATGTTCTCGACCACCGGCTCGGCAATGTCCTTCGTCAAGGCCGGCACGGTGCGCGCGCTCGCCGTGACGTCGTCAACGCGCCTCGACAGCCTGCCGGATATTCCAACGCTTGCGCAATTCGTGCCTGGTTACGAGGTCAATAGCTGGAGCGGCCTGTGCGCGCCGAAGAAGACGCCGGATGGCGTCGTGACGCTGCTGAACACCCAGACCAATGCCGCGCTTACCGATCCAACGATCCGGCAGCGCATCGCCGACATGGGCGGTGTCGCGCCCGGCGGCTCGCCTGCCGCGTTCGCCGCTTACATCAATGACGAGATCGGACGGTGGGAAAAGGTCGTGGCGTTCGCGCACATTCAGGTGAATTGAACGCCTTCGGCGGCACCCGCAAACTTGCCTCAGCCTCGCGGCGTGCGGCCGGGCAGGGGCGGCGGGCCGAGCGACACGCCGCCGAGAGCCGATGTTAGCCGGCCCATCATGAGCCGCAGTTCGAGATCGCGAAACGCGTTGAAGATCGTCGCCACCCAATCGTGGATCTCGGTCGGACCTGACGCCGGTTTGACCAGGTAGGTGGCGAACGAAAAGCTCGGCCGGTCGACGACGCCGCGGACGATCGGCGACAGGCGCGGAATGCTGATTGTCCGAAGCTCGGGACGTGACAGCGGGAAGTCGTCCTTGTCGAACGAGACCGACACCGATTCGTTGTGCACTGGAACGAAAGCGACGTTGGCAAGCCGGCGGCGCAGCGCGCCGTAGGCCCGCACGGTCGCGGGTGCGCGGTCGGAGACGAACAGCACGACCGTTTCCACCCCGCGCCGCCGTGCTTCATTGGCAAAGCCGATTTCTCCCAGAACCGAGAAGAATTGCTCGAACGCGCCGTAACCCAGATCGACGACGGTGCTGACGGGTTTGTCGGCGATGAGCCGGTCGAACAGCTCCATCTGCCCGCGTGTATCGGCGATATCGACGGTGAAGACCCAGCGCGGAAAATAGCCCGCAAAAGTTGGTTCGTGCGGATTGAGATCGTAGCCGAGAAGCTGTCTTTTCTCGGAATGGAAAAACTCAAGCAGGAGCCTCGCCAGCAGCGTCTTGCCGACCCGCGGATGCGGCGAAGCGACGATATAGAGCGGCGTCTGTTGCAACTGTCGTAGCCTGACGTTTCAGGCGCCGCTTGGAACCCGCCGCTATGGTCGCTAGCGGACTACTTGCACGCGCGGATTGGCGGGCGTCGCGGAGATGATATCGTTGAGCTTGATGCGATCGTATTCGGCCCAGACGTTGCCGAGCCAGTGGCGGACGTAGCCGCGCAGCACGAACGAGTAGTTTGCGGCGTCGTTCTTCGGCCCCTTATTGGCGACGAATGTCAGGAACGGGACGGAAGCCACCTCGACCTGCTCGTAGGCCATCTCGTTAAGTTTCGGAATCGTGATCTCGACGGCGTCCTTGAGCTTCTTGAAATAGTTGGCGTGGGTGGCCTGATCCCATTCGAAGAAAGTGGTGTTGTTGAAGTAGTTTTTGACCAGGAAATATTTGGCGTCGGCGGTGAACTGCGAGGTGTCCTCGATTTCATTGAGCGAGGCGATCGAAGAGCCGAGGATGTGAAAGACCAGGAAGGTGAACTGGCCCTTCTTCACCGCATCGAGGAAGCCGATGTCGCGGAGCGCGCGCAGTGTCGGCGACAACAGGCCGGCGCGCACATCGATCACCGTGACGCTGGCATCCGACAGCGTATCGAAGATCCGCATCTGGTCGGGAATGGAGGTAACGTCGACGATCTCGGTGATGTCGGGATGAAAGCGCTTGAGTGTGCCCTTGGGCGCTTCGGAGTCGAAGGCGCGCGTCGGGACCTGATGAGCGGTGAAATAATCCAACAGCGTGCGCGAGACGGTGGTCTTGCCGACGCCGCCTTTGTCCGCACCGACCACGATTATCGTTGGTTTCGCCATGGCTCTCCCTCGCTGACGCGCCGCTGTGTCATTGGGAGCCCCAAACCCCGGGCTTCAACGCGACCAAATCGGATGCGTCGTGTCCCCTGCACCTGTCTTTATGTTGTACACATCCGACGTGCCGTTTGGAAGTCTGGAGCCGACAGTCACAAGCACGTTCGGTGCGTTCGTCTCACTCCAGGTGCGAATTGTGACGCGATTGCGGCTAGCCGCGATGCGGTCCCCAAGGACCCGGCGATTGACTTGGAGTAGCGGGGCTTTCTTCGTCCTGCACGGTCCCGGTATCAGGTTGCTCCGCCGACCCCCAGGGCCCGGACCGCGGCGGCGGATCGGCGTCGTCGGCGTTAACCATATCCGATTCATTTGACTCCGACGATCCAGGTTCCGGCAGCGCGATCGGCCCCGGATCGTGCCCGCCCGCAAATTTGACCAGCGCGGCGACGCGGTTATCGACCGTCGGATGGGTATCGAACAGTTCGCCGAAGCCTTCGCGCGGATTGTCGACGCAAAGCTCCATGACGGCCGAAGTCGCGCCGGGCAGTTCACCGCGGCCCTCGATCTTGCGCAGCGCCGAAATCATCGCGTCTGGATTTTTCGTCAGCTCGACCGAACCGGCATCCGCCAGATACTCGCGCTCGCGTGACAGGGCGAGGCGAATGAGAAACGACAGCACATAGGCGACGACCAGAAGCGCAACCGCGATCAGGATGGCAAAGCCGGCGCCGCTGCCGCCGCCCTCGCGGTCACGCGAGCGGCCGAAGCTGAAGCCGTTATAGAACCAAAGCCGCGCGACCAGTTCGGCGATGAAGGCGATCGCGCCCGCAATGATGACGGCGATGATCATCATGCGCACGTCGCCGTTGCGGATATGCGTGAGTTCATGGCCGAGAACGGCCTCAAGCTCGGCGTCGTCGAGCAGGGCAAGCAGCCCGGCCGTGACGGTGACGGAGTATTGTTTCTCGTTCATGCCCGACGCAAACGCATTGAGTGCATCGCTGTCCATGACCTTGAGCTTCGGCATGGTGATGCCGCGCGAGATGCAGAGATTTTCCAGAAGATTGTAGAGCCGCGGCTGTTCTGCGCGCGTCACCTCGCGGCCACCGGTGAGCGCGTCGATCATGCTCTGATGGAAATAATAGGCGATGGCGATCCAGGCCAAAGTGCCGATCGTCGCCACCGGGAGAGCGCGGATCATGTCGTTCCACGCCAGCCGCATCAGCGTGTCGAGGTCGGCGTTGACCGACAGCGCCTCGGCCACGAGCGCGCCGGCATAGACCAGCACGTAGACCAGGACAAACAGGCCGACGAGCAGCGCGATCGACCGGCGCCGGTTCGACTGGATGTGCGTATAGAGACCGTAGGCGGCGGCCATGGTTATCCCGTCATTCCGGAGCGCGGCCAGAGGCCGTGAGTCCGGAATCCATAATCGCGAACGGTTTGGCGTCTGACAGGTCGAGTCATGATTATAAGGGCGGCGACTATGGATTCCGGGCTCGCCGCTGCGCGGCGCCCCGGAATGACGACCATCAGAACTTCACCTGCGGCGCCTGCACTTCGGTCTGGCGATCGGGGCCGAGGTCGAAGAAATCCTTCGGTGCGAAGCCGAACGAGGTGGCAAACAAAGCCGCGGGGAAGCGCTGGATGCCGGTGTTGTATTCCTGCACCGCGCTGTTGAAGAAGCGCCGCGACGCCGCGATCTTGTTCTCAAGATCGGCAAGCTCGTTTTGCAATTGCTGGAATTGGGTGTTGGCTTTCAGGTCCGGATAAGCTTCCGAAACAGCCAGCAACTGCCGCAGTGCGCCCGTGAGGACGTTCTCGGCCGCCGCCTGTTGTGCCGGGCCCTGCGCCGAGACCGCGGCGCCGCGCGCCTTGATGACCTCGTCAAGTGTGCCGCGCTCGTGCGCGGCGTAACCCTTCACTGTTTCGACCAGGTTGGGGACGAGGTCGTGCCGTTGGCGCAGCTGCACGTCGACGTCGGCGAAGGCCTGATTGACCCGCTGCCGCATGGTGACGAGGCCGTTGTAGACGCTGATCGCCCAGAGCACGAGCACGACGATCACGACGAGGATGACGATTGCCGAGGTAGTCATAAGAGGGGCTCCTTGGGGCCGTGGGGGTGGCGGCCGTGGCTCAAATCATAGGGTCGAAATATGACGGCGGCGGGCTTGATCGAAAACCCTCATTTCCGTGGGAAACGGGGACAATGGCCCCCATATAGGGGGGCGGATGGCCGCCGTTAAGGTTAGCGCTCGATCAATATCGCGCCGGGCCCCCCGGCCGTTTAGGACTGAGAAGAAATAAAAACAATGGTGGCCCATGCCGAACAACGACCACGGCGGTCCGCCGTCCGGCGGCTTGGACGGCGAAGCGTTGAGCGAAATCCACGCTTTCGAAATCGCCCTGCGTGAAGGTCCGCGCGAGGCCGATCAATCCGCCGCGCCCGGTCAGCCCGATCAATTGGCCCGCGATCTGGCCGATATCGAGCGCGCGTCCGCAGCTTTGCGTCGCGCCCAGCCGGCGCTTGAGGCCTGGAGCGGCCCGCAGACCGACGACCGTGCTGCGCACGCGATGCGCAAGCCGCGCCCGGTGTGGCTCTTGATCGGGCTGTTGTGGTTCTCGACCGCGTTGGTGACGGTGGGCGCCGTGGCGGCCATCGCCCGGCTCGCCGGCTAGCGCCTGATCGCCAGCGCCTTATCGCCGCGTCTGCGCGCGGCTCTCAATATGCGTTGCGGTACGCCGTCGAGGACAGCACGGTTCGGGCGATGATCTTCAGGTCGAGCCACAGCGACCAGTTGTCGATATAGAACAGATCGTATTCGACGCGTTTGCGCATCTTCTCATCGGTATCGGTGGCGCCGCGGTAGCCGTTGATCTGCGCCCAGCCGGTAATGCCGGGCTTGACGTTATGGCGGCGGGCGTAGAGCGAAATGCGCTGCTCGTAGTCGCGGTCGTGTGACAGCGCGTGCGGGCGCGGACCGACCAGCGACATGTCGCCAGTGAGCACGTTGAAGAGCTGCGGAATTTCGTCAATGTTCCAGCGGCGCAGCCAGGCTCCGATGCGGGTGAGCCGCGGATCGTTGCGCACCGCCTGCGGCACGACCGCGCCATCGTCGAGCGTGCGCATGGTGCGGAATTTGATGATGCGAAACGGCTGCTGATTGAAGCCGAAGCGGCGCTGGACGAAGAACACCGGCCCCGGGCTGTCGAGGCTGATCAACAGCGCGACCACGATCAGAAGCGGCGTCAGCGCCAGCAGCGCAATAGCGGCGAACACCAGATCGAACAGCCGCTTTTGCACCACTTCGAACGTCGTCAGCGGCATCCGCGTGAGCTGCAGGCTCGCCAGCGGGCCGAGCTTCGACAGTTCGACATCCTCGAACTTGTGCAGGATCTGCTCGGGCCCGAGGTGGATTTCGACCGGTAGCGACAGGAAGGCCTCGGCGCAGCGTTCGATGGTGGCTGTCGCCGACCACGGCAGCAGCAGGAAGATCGCATCGGGCTCGACGCCACGGACGCTGGCGGTTGCCTCGGCGAGATCCTGATCGAGCGCCGCACGGCGTTCGGCGTTCGTGGCGGTGGCGGCGACCGGCGTGATGAAGCGGGCGCCGACGATATTGATGCCGAGCGTCCAGGGTTCGTAATAGTTGAGAAAGGCGCCGATATGGGCGCCGGTCCCGATCAGGAAGATGCGCTGCGCGGAAACCAGGCCCGCCGCACGCGCGTGCGCGGTGATGCGCACCACCAGGAAGCGCTCGAAAATCAGGACCCCGAGCGTGGTGGCATAAAACAGCACAATCCAGGCGCGCGAATACTGGGCGCTGATCTGGGTCAGGAAGCCGAGCAACAAGAGGCCGATCAGCGTCACGTTCCACAATTGGATGGTGCGCCGGGCGTGCGGCTTGACGGCGAAGAAATTCGGCAGCCGGTATTCGCCGCGGAACGCGTTGGAGATGGCAAAAATGCTCGCCGCGAGCACGCCGACCTGGACGAACGAGAAAACGTCGCCCGAATTGCGATAGGCCGCGAGCGAGTAGGCAAGCCCGGTGGCGCACGACATCGAAACGATGAGCACGACGTCGAGCAGGAAGATCGTGCTGGAGAACGTGCCGCGTAACAGCACCGCCCACAGCCGCAGGAAGCGGCCGGTCTCGGCGCGCGACGCCAGCGTATAGCTCGAAAGCGTGTTCATCGGCCGCCTGGCAAAGCTCGCTCGATCGCGAACAGGCACGCCGCCGCTGCCCCAAATCGGGACATCGGCTGGCCTCAAGGCAGGAGGTCGCCAGAAGCGTGCCAGCAGGGCCGCGCTAAACAGCGGAGCCGCGTGGCGCGCGGGATGTGACGTGTTAAGATTAATCAGCGGGCAGATAGCCGCGCGGGGAGGAACGATGCAGGGCAAGATTGCGCTTGAAGAACACTTTGCGATTCCCGAGACGGCCGCGGATTCGCTCGGTTATTTTCCCGAACCGGTGCAGGCGGAGGTCGCCGCGCGCAACGCCGACATCCATGGCCGGCGGCTGTCGCTGATGGATCAGCACGGCATCGAGATGATGCTGTTGTCGCTGAATGCGCCGGCCGTCCAGGCGATCCCCGACAAGGCGAAGGCCGCCGACGTCGCGCGCAAGGCCAACGACTTTCTCGCCGCGGAGGTGCAGAAGCGGCCGGGGCGGTTCCAGGGCCTTGCGGCGCTGGCCATGCAGGATCCGGACGGGGCGGCGCGCGAACTCGAACGCTGCGTCAAGGAGCTCGGCTTTCGCGGCGCGCTGGTGAATGGCTTCTCGCAAGGAAGCAACGCGGACACCATTCTCTACTACGACCTGCCACAATACCGGCCGTTCTGGGCCACCGCCGAGCGGCTCGACGTGCCGTTCTATCTGCACCCGCGCAATCCGCTGCCGCGCGATGCGCGCATCTACGACGGCCATCCGTGGCTGCTTGGACCGATCTGGGCGTTCGGCCAGGAAACGGCGGTGCACGCGCTCCGCTTGATGGCGTCTGGCTTGTTCGACGCCCATCCGCGGCTGCAGATCATCCTCGGCCATCTGGGCGAGAACCTGCCTTACGGCATGTGGCGCGTCGACAATTCGAACGCCTGGATTCCGAACCGCAACAAATGGCCGGCGAAAAGGCCGCTCGGCGAGTATTTCTCCGCCAATTTTCATCTCACCACGTCGGGCAATTTCCGCACTCAGGCGCTGATGAACGCCATGCTGGAAATCGGCGCCGACCGCATCATGTTCTCCACCGACTGGCCATTCGAGAACATCGATCACGCCGCCAACTGGTTCGATGCCTGCGCCATCAGCGAGAACGACCGGCTCAAGATCGGCCGCACCAACGCGCGGCGCTTGTTCAAGCTGGGGAACGATTGAGCGGACACCGCGTGCCGGACGGCTCGCCGGGGCGCAATCCCCGGCGACGGCATGGTAAATAATTCTAGTTCGGCTGCGTACGCGGAATTTTATCGAAAATGCTGTGAGAATTTGGCCGATGCTCTTAGGCGCTGCGCAATGGACGATGTGTAGGCGTATTCGGGCCAACGGGTGCCGCCGCACGCCACCCAGCCGAAATCGGAGCCGTACATTATGAGTTCGCTCGAGACCGGAACGAATTCGCTCGCAACCGCAGCAGGAATGAGTTCGCTGGGCACGGATGAACGCCGCCGGACCCCGCGCGCACGCCTGGGCCGACTTGCCACGATCAAGCTCGGCATCGGCATGGAACCGCGTTACGTGCTGGTTACCAACGCTTCGGAAGAGGGCGTGCGGCTGCAGCTCAACGGCATCGAGCCGCACGACGAATTCGTGCTGTTGTTTCACGGCAACGGCGGCCCGGCCCGGGACGGCACCTACAAAATGATTTGGCGGCAAGGCCAGGATGTCGGCGCCAAGTACGTCAGCGACGTGATCCAGAACGTATGACGGCTTGATCGCTCCCGCGAACGCGGGGACGAGCGGATCTGGAAGCGACCAACCGGGATTCTGCTGCGCGTCGCCCAGCCGTCATAAGCCGTGCTGGCCGCACTTGCGCTGTCCGGATGGATTGGCTGTCCACAAACACTCGATGCCTCGAAGTGCGATGGAGGTCGGCCTGATGATGATCGGAGCGTTGAGACGCGCGTCAGGCGTGGCATCGCTTATTTTGGCTGCGGCGCTCATGGCCGGAGCCTGCGGCGCAAGCTTGGCGCAAGGCGATGCGGATTTGGAGGCGCCGGGTCTGGAGCCGTTCCCCACTCCGGTCAGTAGCGGCATCACGCTCTTTCAGAATGTTCGTATCTTCGATGGCAGGAACGCTGCGCTTTCGGCTCCTTCCAACGTACTGGTCAAAGACGGCACCATCGCGCGCATATCCGAGAGCCCGATTACCGTCGATGCCAACGCCAAGGTTCGGACCATTGCGGCGGGCGGGCGCGTATTGATGCCGGGGCTGATCGACGCCCATTGGCACGCCTTCATGGCGGCGACGCCGCAGATGGTGCTCATGACTGCCGATCCGAACTATCTCCAGCTCTTGGCCGCGCGACAGGCCGAGGCGACTCTGATGCGGGGCTTCACGACGGTTCGCGATCTCGGTGGTCCCGTCTTTGGACTTAAACGCGCCATCGACGAAGGTGTCGCCATTGGTCCGCGCATCTATCCGTCGGGCGCTTTTATCTCGCAAACCTCCGGGCATGGAGATTTCAGGTTCTCCTTCGAAGTTCCCCGCACGCTCGGAGGCCCGCTGAGCCACTCCGAGGTCGAGGGTATCGCGGCCATTGCCGACAGCCCCGACGAAGTCCGCCTGCGCGCCAGGGAGCAGCTGAGGCAGGGCGCCAGCCAGATCAAGCTCATGGCCGGCGGCGGCGTTGCCTCGCCTTACAATCCGATCGAGTCGACGCAGTACACCGAACCGGAGATTCGTGCCGCTGTTGAGGCGGCCGAGAATTGGGGCACGTATGTCACGGTGCACGCCTACACGCCGCGTGCAATCCGGCAAGCAATCGCCGCCGGAGTTAAGTGTATCGAGCACGGTCAGTTGATTGATGAACCCACCGCCAAATTGCTCGCGGACAAGGGCATCTGGTGGAGCCTGCAGCCGCTTCTCGATGACGAAGATGCGCCCCCACTGGTGAACCCGGTGTCGCAGAAGAAGGCGCTGGTGGTCTACGCCGGCACGGATAATGCGTACAAGCTTGCAAGAAAATACAACGTCAAAACGGCGTTCGGTACCGACATTCTGTTCGACGCGAGGCTGACGACCCGTCAGGGAGCGATCCTGGCGAAGCTGGTGCGCTGGTACACGCCCGCCGAAACGCTCAAGATGGCGACTGCCGATAACGGCGCGTTGATGGCGCTTTCCGGGTTTATCAACCCTTATCCTGGCAAACTTGGCGTGGTCGAGGAGGGCGCACTCGCCGATCTCCTGCTGGTCGACGGCAATCCGCTGGAAAATATCAAGCTCATTGCAGACCCGGACAGGAACTTTCTCGTCATCATGAAGGGCGGCACGATCTACAAAGACACTGTACCGAAGTAGTCGGCGCCATTTCGCTAGCTCGCTTCGCGCAGCTTCACCGCACCTTCGAGATCGACCGAAACGAGCTGTGACACGCCGCGCTCCGCCATGGTGACGCCGTAGAGGCGATTCATCCGCGCCATGGTGATCGGATTGTGGGTGATGATGAGGAAGCGCGTGTCGGTCGAGGCGGTCATCTCGTGCAGCAGGTCGCAGAAGCGTTCGACGTTGTAGTCGTCGAGCGGTGCGTCGACCTCGTCCAGCACGCAGATTGGCGCCGGGTTGGTGAGGAACACGGCGAAGATCAGAGCGAGCGCGGTGAGCGCCTGCTCGCCGCCCGAGAGCAGCGACAGCGTCGCCGGCTTCTTGCCCGGCGGCTTGGCCAGGATTTCCAGGCCGGCTTCGAGCGGGTCTTCGCTCTCGATCAATTGCAGCTCGGCGGTGCCGCCGCCGAACAGTTCGGTAAACAGCTTCTTGAAATTCTCGTTGACGGTGGTGAACGACGTAAGCAGGCGCTCGCGGGCCTCGTGATTGAGGCTGTGAATGCCCTGCCGCAGCCGGCGGATTGCCTCGACCAGGTCGTCGCGCTCGCCAACGAGCTTCTGGTGCTGCGTCTCGACCTCATCGAGTTCCTGCTCGGCGCGCAGATTGACGGCGCCGAGCCGTTCGCGTTCGCGGCGGATGCGATCGAGTTTCTCTTCGACCTCGGCGCCGGTCGGCAGTTCCGAACCGGGTTTGATCTCGGCGAGCTCGGCCGTGGCCGCCGGTTCGATATCGAACGCCTCGCGGATCTCGTGCTCGATGTCGGAGAGGCGGCGCTTCGCGGCGTCGCGGCGTTCCTCGCCGCGGGCAGCGAGCGCGCGCGCTTCGCCGACCGCTTCGAGCGCCGCGCGCGCCACCTTGTCGGCTTCGGCGAGCTCGTTCTCGGCCTCGGCCAGCCGGTCGGCGGCGACACGGCGCTCGGCCGTCGCGGTTTCGATCTCGCCGATCAGCGATTGCCGCATTTCGGCAAATTTTTGCGGCGCGCTTTGCAGTTCGCTGCGCTCGTTTTCGGCCTCGACGCTGCGCTCGCCGACGGTGGCGATCTGCGCCGCGGCGCCGTCGCGCCGTTCACTCCATTCGGCGCGCTCGGCGGCAATTGCCTGCAGACGCCGGTCCGCAAGCTCGGCTTCGCGCGCAATCGCCTGCGCCTCGACCCGCATTTCGGCGCAGGTGCTGCGTTCGCCGGCGATGACTTCATTGATGGCGGTGAGCTTGGCCTCGATGTCGGCCGCGGGCGCCAATGCGGCGAGCGCGCTATCGGCCTCGTCGCGGGCCAGGATGGCTTCGTCGCGGCTGACAGCGGTGCGCGCCTGCGCCTCGGTGAGCGCCGAGATGCGCGCCGCATTGCGGCTGATCTCGCGCTCGGCAGCGGCGTGATCCTCGCGCGCCGTGTCGGTCGCGCGCTGCGCGTCGCGCGCGGCGGCGCGGGCCTGCGACTCTGCCGCGGCAGCGGCGGTCAGCGCGGCTTCCGCCGTGGCGACGGCTTGGCGTTTTGCGTCGACCTCGCTCTGCGCGATGACGAGTTCGCTCTGGATTGCCAGCAAACGGCCGCGCTCGGCGAGGCGCCGCGCCGCTCCGGTCGGCGCGTGGGCGGCGACGGTGAAGCCGTCCCAACGCCAAAGGTCACCCTCGCGCGACACCAGGCGCTGACCGGCTTTGAGCATCTGGGCAAGCCGCGGCCCGTCGGCGCGCTCGACGACGCCGATCTGCGCCAGCCGCCGCGCCAGTTCAGGCGGTCCTTGGACAAATTGCGCCAGCGCGACCGCGCCTTCCGGCAGCGCCGGATCGGCCGGGTCGTTCGTGGCGCCGGCCCAGCGCATCGGCGCCGAGTCGTCAACCGGCGCATCGAGATCGTCGCCGAGCGCCGCGCCGAGCGCCTTTTCGTGGTCGCCTGCGACGGTGAGCGCGTCCATCACCGGCGGCCAGAGATTCTTGTTCTCGACCGCCAAGAGCTTGCTGATCGTCCTCGCCTCGGTTTCGAGCCGCTGCACCGCGCGTTCGGCGGTGACCAAGGGGCCGCGCGCCGCATCCATCTGCTCACGCGCCGCAATGTGCGCGCCTTCCGAGGCGCGCGCGACGCTCTCGGCTTCGGCAAGCGCGGCCTGCGCCGCGGTTAGCGCATCCGTCAGCGCCGCCAGGTCGGGTGCGCCGCTGCCGGTCGCCGCCAGGCCGGCTTCGATATTGACGAGTTCGGCGGCAAACTTTTCGGCGCGTTCGCGGTGGTCGTGCAAAGCCGCCTGGAGCTGATTGCGCCGAGCGGTGAGATCGGCGAGCGCACCGGTGAGTTCGGCAAACGATTTTTCCGAGGCCGCGAGCGCCGCGTCGGCGTGTTCGACGCGCTCGTTGACGCCGGACAGCCGCATTGCGTTGGCCTGCGCTTCGGCTTTCAGCGTCGCTTCCTCGGTATCGAGCCGCTCGAGCGCCGCCGCGGCGTCGGCCGCCAGCGCCCGCTCGCGTTCGAGATCGGCGGCGAACTGTTCGAGTCGGCGATCGAGTTCGCTGATACGTTCCTTGGCGCGCGCCTCTTCGCGTTCGAGCGTTTCGCGGGCGACGATGAGCCTTTGCAGCGCGGCCGCGGCTCTGGCCTCGCCCTCGCGCAGCGCCGGAAGCCCGGCGGCAAGCTCGGCCTGCCGCGTCGAAGCTTGAGTCTGTTCGCTGACGCGGGCGGCAACGACGCGGACGGCCTCGTCCTGCGCGCGCTCGGCGTCCGTGACCTCGATACCGGCCGCGGTCCAGCGCAGGTGGAACAGCAACGCCTCGGTGCGGCGCACCTGGCCGGAAATGTTGCGATAACGCACCGCCTGCCGGGCCTGCGTTTTCAAGGCCGCGGCCTGGGCGGCCAATTGCCCGATCACGTCCTCGACGCGAAGAAGGTTCTGCTCGGCGGCCTTGAGCCGCAGCTCGGCCTCGTGGCGCCGCGCGTGCAGGCCGGAAATGCCGGCGGCTTCTTCCAGGACCCGCCGGCGCTGCTCGGGCCGCGCCTGGATGATTTCGCCGATGCGGCCCTGATGCACCAGCGCTGGCGAGCGCGAACCGGTGGACGCGTCGGCAAACAGCATGGCGACGTCGCGGGCACGCACCTCGCGCCCGTTGACCCGGAAGGTCGAGCCCTGCTCGCGGACGATGCGGCGCGAGACTTCGAGCGTCTCGTCGTCGTTGAAAGCTGCCGGCGCGTTGCGCGCGCTATTGTCGACCTGGACCGCGACTTCGGCGTGGTTGCGCGATGGCCGCTGGTTGTTGCCGGAGAAGATGACGTCGTCCATCTCGGACGCGCGCATCGCCTTGTAGGAGGCTTCGCCCATGACCCAGCGAACCGCCTCGACCAGGTTCGACTTGCCGCAGCCGTTGGGGCCGACGACGCCGGTCAACCCGGGTTCGATGACAAAATCCGTGGGTTCAACGAAGGATTTGAAGCCGATCAGGCGCAGCCGCGTGAGCTTCATGCGCGTCTTATGTCCGTTCCGCTTGCTGCGGCCGCCAAGGGAATCATGATTGGTTCACGCCCAGGGGCCCCGAAGGCGTGTTGCAGGTGCCGCATCGGCGCGGAGAATGAATCGGCCCGCCCGCAAGCGCAACAGTGCGGTTAATTTTTTGACAACTTTCACTGCGTCGGTCTTCGCCGGCGGCCATCTGCCGGCCGGCTCGCGGGCTCGCGTCAGGGCGAAAAACCCTTATCCTTCCTTGAGATAGGGGTCGATTTCCTTCGCGATCGTGTCGATCGAAACGTCGCCCACAAGCTTCTTGCCGTTGACGAAGAAAGTCGGCGTGGAGTTGACGCCGAGCTTGTCTACCGCCCGGTCACGCACGGCTTCGATGTCATTCAGCACCGTCTGATTCGTCAGGCAGGCCTTGAACGAGGCGTCGGAGAAGCCGAGTTGTTTGGCGATGTTCTCCATAGGTTCCAGCGGGTGCTCGTTGACCCACTGATCCTGCTTGGCGAACAGCGTCTCCACGACCGCCATGTATTTGTCGCTGCCGCCGTCCTTGGCGGCACAGCGCGCCAGCATGAATGCGGCGGCGGCGACCTTGTCGAACGGAAATTCGCGGAAGATGAAGCGCACTTTGCCGGTGTCGATGTAGCGCTTCTTCAGCTCGGGAAATGTCGTTTCGGAAAAGTGTGCGCAGTGCGGGCAGGTCATCGAGGCGTATTCGATAACGGTCACCGGCGCCTTGGGGGAGCCGAGCACGACTTCGCCGGCAGGGCCGGGTTTTGCCAGTTCGGTCAGGAGCTGGGCGTCAGCGGGCGGCGCCTTGGCCTCGGTCTGGGGAGTCGCGGCCGGGTCGGCGAACGCAAAACGAATGGGCGACAGCAGCACCCCGGAGAGACCTGCTGCGGCGAGGACAAAGGTCCCGCCGAGGGTAAAAAATCTGCGGCGCGTGATCGACAAGGGCTGCTCCTGAACGTAATAGCGCGAGATCGCGGAAAAACCGCCGGTTTCGCTGGGATTTCTGCGGCACCAATGTGGCATTAGCGTGCCCGCGGGCCAAGCCCCTGCGGCACTGCGAACGTTGTAATCCTGGCGGTGGCGACGCCGCTCAACTCTTTTTGATCGCCGCGCCGAGCCGCGCCAGCGCCTGTTTGAGGCCGTCGTCGGCAATGCCCGGCAGCGTCGCCGCGATCCGCGCCGTGGCGGCGGAATCGGCGCCGCGGCGCGCCTTGTGCTCGCCGCGGCGGAGCGGCGCCTGGCGCAGCGCGATGCGCGCCACGCTGCGCCAGCCGACGAAGCGGTTGACGCGCTCGCAGATCACATTGGCAAGGTGCTGAATTTCGATGGCCGCCGGACCCTCGACGCGGAGCACCAGCGTGCCGGGCTCCTGTCCGCCCGACACCGCGGCGGGGGCGGGCCGCTGCCATTGCAGCTTGATCGGCTCGCAGTGCGCCGCAATTTCCGGCCCGACGATTTCGCTCCAGCGCGTCACCAGCTCGGCCGATACGAATCCCTGGCGCGTAAACGCCTGGCCGACGATTTTGCCGGCGACGTCGCGCAGCGGTTTGGCAAAAGAGCGGGCGGCTTGTTTCATGACCTTGTTCCTGGCGCGTAGCTCTGTCATCGCTTGGCGGAGATGGGGTCGGCGATGACCGTAGCAGCGACGGCGGCGCGACAACAGCGTGGCAAGCGCCACGCCGCGGAGTCATTCCCGGAACCCACCGCATTGCTGGCTTGGTACGACCGCCATCGCCGCGCCTTGCCGTGGCGTGCGCCCTCCGGCAAGCGCACCGATCCTTACCGGGTGTGGCTGTCCGAAATCATGCTGCAGCAGACCACCGTCAAGGCGGTCGCGCCGTTCTATGCGCGCTTTCTGGCGCGCTGGCCGGATGTGCAGGCGCTGGCCGCGGCGCCGCTCGACGATATTCTGAAAGCCTGGGCCGGTCTCGGCTATTACGCACGCGCGCGTAACCTCCATGCCTGCGCCCGTGCCGTGGTCGAGCGCCACGGCGGACAATTTCCGCAAGCCGAAAACGAATTGCGGACGCTGCCCGGCATCGGTGCCTACACGGCGGCCGCCATCGCCGCGATCGCTTATGACGCGCCGGCGATGCCGGTCGATGGCAACATCGAGCGCGTCATTGCGCGGCTCTATGCGGTGGAGACGCCGCTGCCTGAGGCCAAGCCCGAGATCGCGAGATTGGCGCGGGCGCTGACGCCGGCGCATCGTTCCGGCGATTTTGCGCAAGCCGCGATGGACCTCGGCGCCACCCTCTGCACGCCGAAGCGGCCCGCCTGCGCGCTGTGCCCGTGGAACGATGGCTGCGCGGCGCATCAGCGCGGCGACGCCGAGAGTTTGCCGCAGCGCGTGCCGAAGCGCGAAGGCGCGCTGCGCCGCGGCGCCGCCTTCGTCGCACTGCGCGCCGACGGCTCTCTGCTGGTACGGACGCGGCCCGAACGCGGCCTCCTTGGCGGCATGACCGAAGTGCCGACCACGGATTGGAGCGCGGCGTTCGAGGAGCAAAACGCGCTCGACAGCGCGCCGCGCTTTCCCGCCGGACGAACGGGGCAGGACATTATATGGCGCCGCATTCCCGGGGTCGTGCGGCACGTATTCACGCATTTTCCGCTCGAACTTGCCGTCTACGTCGCCAAACTGCCGGCGCGCACGCGGGCGCCGGCCGGAACGCGCTGGATCGCGCCGCAAGATATCGCGGGCGAAGCGCTCCCGAGCCTGATGCGCAAGGTGCTTGCCCATGGCCGGGTGGTCGACTGAATATACATGGAAGCAAAATATATGTGGAAGCAAACCGGGAAGGATCAGCAATGAAAATCGAACGTCATGAGTCTGGGCCGCGCATGAGCAAGGCTGTCGTACACGGCGATACCGTTTATCTCGCCGGCATCGTCGCCGACGCGCCCAAGGGCAAGAGCATGGGTGATCAGACCAAGAGCATCCTCTCCCAGATCGACGGCTTTCTGGCGAAGGCCGGCACCGACAAGAGCAAGCTTCTCTCCGCCAATATCTGGATCACCGACATGGCGAATTTCGCCGAGATGAATGCGGTGTGGGATGCCTGGGTGTCGCCCGGCAACACGCCCGCGCGCGCCACGGTCGAAGCCGGGCTCGCCTCGCCCGACTACAAGGTCGAGATCATGGTAGTGGCGGCGCGATGACGGCGCTGCCCGGCATCCTCGCGATTTTCAACGATTGCCGCGCCGGGCGCGAAGCCGAATTCGAAGCCTGGTTCCAGGGCGAGCATCTGCTCGAGCGGCTCGCCGTGCCGGGGTTTTTGTTCGGCCGCCGGCACAGGGCGATCTCGGGTACCGCGGGCTATTTCAATTACTACCTCGTCGAAACGCCCGATGTGCTCACCTCGAAGCCTTATCTCGAACGGCTCGATCATCCGACGCCGATGACACGCACGATCATGTCGGAGGTGTTCGTCAACATGAACCGCACGGTATGCCGGCGCGTCGCGCGCCGCGGCGGCTTTCGCGGCGCGTTTACCGTCACCGCCCGGTTCAGCCGGTCGCCGGACGAGGCGATGCTGTCGGGGGTGCTGGAGAAACTGACGGCGGATACGGCGGTAGCGGGCGGCGAAATATGGATCGCGCTCGATCCCGCCGGCATGCCGGTGTCGATGGAAGAGAAACTGCGCGGCGGCGACAAGAAGATTGCCGGCGCGCTGATGATTGATACGCTGTATCAGGACGACGCCGAAACCGTCGGTGCGCAATTGGCAAAGCAGTTTCCGGACGCCGATGTTGGGGTTTTTCGCGTGCTCTGCCAGATCGGGAGAGGTGATTTATGAAGACGCTGCTGCCGTTGGCGGAGGCTGTCGCGCTGCGACTGATCACGCGGCGCGAGACGATCGCTGTCGCGGAATCCTCGACCGGCGGGTTGATCTCGGCGGCACTGCTGGCCGTGCCCGGCGCCTCGGCGTATTTCCTCGGCGGCGCCGTCGTCTACACGAAAGCCGCGCGAGCGGCGCTGCTAGGCATCCACGACGCCGACATGAAGGGCTTGCGGCCGTCGACCGAGGCCTATGCGCTGCTGTTGGCGCGGCGCGTGCGCGAGCGGCACGGCGCCACCTGGGGCGTCGGCGAGACCGGCGCGGCGGGGCCGAGCGGCAACCGCTACGGCGACCCCGCCGGCCATAGCTGCATTGCGATCGTTGGCCCCGCCGAGCGCGCGGTGACGCTGCGTACCGGCAGTGATGACCGGATGTCGAACATGGACGCGTTCGCCAAACGCGCATTCGAGCTGCTCGGCGATATTTTTCCGGGTACATAAGCGGCTGCAGTGGGGAGAAGATCAGTGGCCCGCAAGCAACGCGCCCGGCCGCATCGCCGTGCCAAAGCCAAAGCCAAAACCAAAACCAAAACCAAAACCGCGCAGACACGCCGTCCGCCCGAAGCCGCGCTGGCGGAGCTGAAAGCGCGCTTCCGCGAGATCAGCGATCTTTATTCGTCCTGCTCGGTGCTGAATTGGGATCAGGCCACCTACATGCCGCCCGGCGGCGCCGACGCGCGCGGCCGGCAGGTGGCGATGCTTGCGCAGTTGGCGCACGAGCGGCTGGTTGCGCCCGCCATGGGCAGACTGATCGAGGCGCTGGTCCCCTACAGCGACGGCCTGCCGCACGACAGCGACGATGCCGGCGTCATCCGCACGGCGCTGCGCGACTACGAGAAGGCCATCAAGGTGCCGGCGGACTACGTCGCGCGGGCGAGCGCGCACAGTTCGGCATCGTACCAGGCCTGGACGCAGGCGCGGCCGGCGAACGATTTCAAGCGGATGGTGCCGTATCTGGAAAAAACGCTCGACTTGAGTCGCGAATACTCGGAGTTTTTTGCTCCGTATGCGCACATTGCCGATCCGCATATCGACAACGCCGACGAGGGCATGACCACCGCGGCAATCCGCAAACTGTTCGGCGAACTCAAGCGCGGGCTCGTGCCGCTGTTGGATGCGATCTGCGCGCAGCCCGAGGTGGATGATAGCTGCATTCGCCGGGATTTTCCGCAGTCCGAGCAATTGGAATTCGCCAAGCTTGCCGCCGAGAGGATCGGCTATGATTTCGAGCGCGGCCGGCTCGATCTCACCCGCCATCCGTTCTGCACGACGTTTTCCGAAGGCGACGTACGGATCACGACTCGCGTCAATGAGAACGACCTCGGCGACGCGCTGTTCTCGACGCTGCACGAGTCCGGCCACGCCATGTACGAACAAGGCGTCGATCGTGCGCTTGCGGCGACGCCGGCGGGCCACGGCGTGTCGGCGGGTGTGCATGAGAGCCAGTCGCGGCTTTGGGAAAACATCGTCGCGCGCAGCCGCGGCTTCTGGGAGTATTTTTATCCGGCGCTGCAGCGGCGCTTTCCCGGTCAGCTCTCCGGCGTGCCGCTCGGTTCTTTTGATCGCGCCATCAACAAGGTGGCGCGCTCGTTGATCCGCACCGACGCCGACGAGGTCTCCTATAATCTGCATATCATGCTGCGGTTCGATCTCGAGCTGAAATTGCTTGAGGGCAAGCTCACTGCCAAAGATCTGCCCGAGGCATGGCGCGCGGCAATGCAGACCGATCTCGGCATCGCGCCGACCGACGATCGCGACGGCTGCCTGCAGGACGTGCATTGGTATTCCGGCGCGATCGGCGGCGCGTTTCAGAGCTACACGATCGGCAACATCCTGGCGGCACAATTCTTCGCCGCTGCGCTAAAGGCCCATCCGGAAATTCCAGCCGAAATCGCGCGCGGCGAGTTCGGCACGCTCCACGGCTGGCTGCGCGACAACATCTATCGGCACGGCGCGAAATTTCCGCCGCAGGAGCTTATCAAGCGCGCAACCGGTGCGGCGCTGAACATGAAGCCCTATCTCGGTTACCTGCGCGAGAAATACGGCGCGCTGTACGGGCTGTCCCGATAAGCGAACGCAGAAGGCTTGATCCTGAAAGCGTATCCCTGATCTGTTGTCCGGCGAATTTCAGATCGTCGAGGCGGCCTGGCCATTGTGAAATTCCGAGGCTTTTTACAACGCGACTTCTACTGTCAGCTGCAACGGTCAATTGACCGGCACGGTAAACGCGGCGCAGGCGGGGCAACTGACCGCAACGGTAAGCGGCGGTGCCAGCAATACCCAGACGGTCACTCTGATCGGAAACAACGTGATCGGCTATCAATGGTACATGGTCTGCTGGGAGAATGGCGTCCCGGTGAGGCCGCGTATCGACGATTTCCAGGTGAGTTCAAATCCGAAGCGGCCGGCGAGTTGCCTGAACCCGCAACAAAGCCAAGCGCAGAAGAAATAAAACTCGGTCGGGTTTTCTTCGGAAAGCGGGTGGCTACCCTCGGATCAAGTCCGAGGGCGGGCATTTTGCGGAGAATGGCCTAATAGCTGTTCCCCCAGCCTTGCGGCTGCACCGGCTGCTGCCGAGCGTAGGGCTGGCGGCCTGGCCGGCGTGCATTCGCGGGCTGGGAGTCGCCGCCGAACCAGCTGTTGAAGCCGCCGAAGAAATTGTTGCCCCAACCGTTGTCGTTATCGCGGCGCGCGATGCGCATGTCGGGCGAGCGCGCACGGTTGAGGAACCCGCCTTGCGGCTGATTGTTCAGCACCACGACGAATTCGGTGCGATAGTTGGTTTCGCTGCTCAGCGGCTCGTCCGAGATGGTGATCGAAGACCGCGGCAACGCGGTGGGCGCGATATGATCGAGCACTTCCTTCGGGATCGTGATGCGGGCGAGCGCATCCTTGGCATTGTCGCCGCCGTCGATCGTGACTTCGGTCCAGCGCAGCCCGCCGCCATTGGCAAACGCCACCGCCGTGAAGATGTGCGTGCCGATCGGCTTGTCGGGGTCCTTGATCGTGACCGGGAATTCGAGGCTCGTGTCGTACATCTCGCCGCCGTCCGGGATGCGCTTGTGCGTGTCGCGCCGCACGTAAAGCTTCTGCGTGGCGCGGCTGATGAAGATGGAGACCGGCTCGAGTGCGAGCTGCGCGTCGAGCGCCGCCTTGGCGGCGGCCGCCCGTTTGGCCTCGGCCGTCTTCGCGGCGTCCTGCGCCGTCAGGGCCGCGGCAAGCTTCGGATTCGTCTTGGCGGCGTCGATCTGGGTTTGCAGTTCAGCGACCTTGGCGGCGGCCTTCTGCTTGAGATCCTCGTCGCGCGCCTTGGCCTGGTCCGACTTCGCCGCGGCGAGCACTTTCGTCGCATAGGCGAGCGCGGCGTCGGCGCGTTTCTTGGCGTATTCAAGCTTGCGAAGCGACGCCGTGAGCGCCGCCGCCTCGCGCACCGCCTTCACCGCAGCGGCTTTCGCGGCCGCGGCCGTCTTGGTCGCCTCGTCGGCCTCGCCGTTCAGCTTTGCGGCGCGTTCCGGCACGGCGTTGATCGCCTCCTGCTTGGGCACAAGCAGCGCCGGATCGGAAAACGCGACCGGCTCCACGTCGGTCGGCGAGATGATCACCCGCATACCCATCGGCACCTTGTCGAACATCTTCCCGGCGAAGTCGTACGGCATGCGTACGCAACCGTGCGAGGCCGCATAGCCGGGCAGGGGCCCGCCGTGCAGCGCGATGCCGTTCCAGGTGATGCGCAGCATGTTGGGCATCCAGGCATCGTCATACAGGCTCGAATGGTGGTCCTTGTTCTTCTCCACGACCGCGAAGAGGCCGGCCGGCGTCTCGCGTCCGGTCGTGCCGCTCGACACCGGTGCGCGGTAGATCCAGCCGTCGGCATCGTAGAAAGTTACCTGCTGGCTCTTGATCGACACGATGGCCATGATCGGCTCGCCTGCCGCGCGCGGGGCCGTCGCCTCGGTGGGGCGCGCCGGGCGCGCATGCCGGGCGGCCGCGTCGGCCGGCGGCGCGGCGATCACCGCCATCGCGATCATGCTCGCGAGCGTCACCACGGCGGCAGGCGCCCAGCGCCGCGACGCATTGGCTTGTGCGTACAAACCCGCATCGCGGATGGGCTGCGCCGACGTCAATCGATTTGTCATGCCATTCCTCGGTTGAACCAACATTGCCCGGATGAGTCACAAACCCGACAGATAGTAGCGAACTTAATCACCCGCCGAAAGCGCCGGCCGGCATTGCGTCGCCTGCAATCCGTACCTGGCGCCTTGAATTTTGGCGCCCTGAAGGCTGGCACCCGGGCTGCGTTCTCAGCCGGCCGCCATCTCAGCGCGCACCTGCGCGCGCAGCGTGTCGATGACCGTCAGGCCGCGCGATGTTTCGAGGTGCCAGAAGGTCCAGCCGTTGCAGGCTTCGAGCCCTTGCGCCAGCGCGCCGATGCGGTGGATCGAACCGACTGCTTCGCCCAGCGCCAACGCTCCGTCGGCCCGCACCAGGGCGCGGTGGCGGCGTTTGGCGTCGACCAGCTTGATGCCCGGCGAAACGAGGCCGCGCTCGATCAGTGCCGCGAACGGCACGCGCGGCGCCTCGCGTGCGGTCATGAAGCTTGCCAGCGCCGGCTCGTCGAGCGGCTCGACGGCCTCGATTCGCGCCCGCGCGGCCGCGGCGTAGCCGGAATCGCGTTCGACGCCGATGAAATTGCGATGCAGACGCCGCGCCACCGCTCCGGTCGTACCGGTGCCGCAGAACGGGTCGAGCACGACGTCATCCGGCCGTGACGCGGCAAGGATGACGCGGGCGAGCAACGCCTCCGGCTTCTGCGTCGGGTGCAGCTTTTTGCCGTCGAGGCCCTTGAGCCGCTCTTCGCCGGTACATAACGGGATGAACCAGTCGGAACGCATCTGGATATCTTCGTTGCCGGCCTTGAGCGCGTCGTAATTGAACGTGTAGTCGCGTTTTTGCGCACCGCGCGCCGCCCAGATCAGCGTCTCGTGCGCATTGGTGAAGCGGCGGCCGCGGAAATTCGGCATCGGATTGGATTTGCGCCAGACGATGTCGTTGAGAATCCAGAAGCCGAGGTCCTGCAGAATCGTGCCGACCCGGAAAATGTTGTGATAGGAGCCGATCACCCACAGCGTGGCGTTCGGCTTCATCACCCGCCGGCACGCCGTCAGCCAGGCGCGGGTGAAATCGTCGTAGGCGGCGAAACTGGAAAACTTGTCCCAGTCGTCGTCGACCGCATCGACGTGCGAATCGTCGGGCCGTTTGAGGTCGCCGGCAAGCTGCAGATTGTAGGGCGGATCGGCGAACACCATATCGGCGGACGCCGGCGGCAATTTCGTCATCTCGGCAACGCAATCGCCGACGACGATGCGCGCTGACGGCGCCGACTCAAAACTCACGCGGGGCGTCCTACTGGACGCCCCGCGACGCGACACAACCATGACTCAGAACTCTGACTCAGGCGACGCGGGCCGGCGACGCGGGACCTACAACCGACAAACAACAAGATGCGCCGCCAAGGTAAAAAACGGCTTAATCGCGACAACATTCGACTAGGCAATAAATGCCGGGAAATATTTGGTTAACATCAGTTCGACGCGCACCGATTGCGCGGCTACAATACGGACAAAGATTGCGGCGCGAGCGCCGGCACTCGACAGGAGAATAAGGCATGCGTACCGACGATTTCCGGCCCAGCGACAACGTTGAAGACGATCGCGCGGGCAGCGTTGGCAGCGGCATCGGAATGCCGGGCGGCCGCGGCGGGCTCGGCATCGGCACGATCGTCATCATCGGATTGATCAGCTGGTATTTCGGCATCGATCCGAGCGTGCTGCTTAACGGGGCGCAGATTCTCACCGGCGGCGCACCGGTGACGCAGCAGGGTGGCCGCGCGCCGCCGGTCACCGCCGGCACGCCGACCGACCCGACCGGGCGATTCGTTGCGCTGGTGCTCGGCGACACCGAGGACCGCTGGAGCGAAATCTTCACCGCCTCGGGCCGCACCTATCATCCGCCCAAGCTGCGCCTGTTCCGCGGCGCCGAGCCGGGCGGCTGCGGCCTGGCGCAGTCGGCGATGGGGCCGTTCTATTGCCCGCTCGACCAGCGCATCTATCTCGACACGGCATTTTTCTCCGATTTGCAGAACAGGTTCGGCGGCTGCACCGACAGCAAGGCCTGCCAGTTCTCGGAAGCCTACGTGATCGCCCATGAGGTCGGTCATCACGTGCAGGACGAGTTGGGGACGCTGGGGAAGGCGACCAGCGCCCAGAAAGCGGCGTCGAGTCAGGTTCAGGCCAACGCGATTCAGGTCCGCATCGAATTGCAGGCCGACTGCCTCGCCGGCGTGTGGGCGAACCGCGCCCAGCAGAAGCACCATTTCCTCGATCCGGGCGATGTCGACCAGGCGCTGCAGACCGCGTCCGCCATCGGCGACGACCGCCTGCAAAAGAAGGCGCAGGGCTACGCGGTGCCGGATTCGTTCACTCACGGCACGTCCGAGCAGCGCAAGCGCTGGTTCTCGAACGGCTTCAAGAACGGCGACGTGGCGGCCTGCAATACGTTCTCGGCGAGCTCGCTCTGACGGGGGGGCGCCGCCCTATTTGCAGCGGACCGTCCGCCGCCGTAATCTGCCTTGAGAAAGCGCAAACCATGCCAGGAATTGACGAAACCAAACGCTTCGTGCCGCTCAAGATCGCGGTGCTGACGATCTCCGACACGCGCTCGATCAAGGATGACAAGTCCGGCGCGGTGCTGACGCAGCGCATCGTCGCCGCCGGTCATCTCGTCGCCGAGCGCAGCATCGTCACCGACGAGATCGAGGCGATCCGCGCCCGCGTCAAAGCCTGGATCGAAGATCCGGTGATCGATGTCGTCATCACCACCGGCGGTACCGGCTTTACCGGCCGCGATGTCACGCCGGAGGCGGTCGAGCCGCTGTTCGAGAAAAAGATGGA
>DASZWK010000165.1:0-3863 GCA_035546235.1 Xanthobacteraceae bacterium
TGCGTACCGCTTCGTAATTCGCCAGCGCCGCTTCCGGGTTCTCGGGGCTGGCATTGAGCCATCGCGCCAGAACATAGGCGTCCTCGAAAGCCATGTTGGCGCCTTGTCCAAAGGTCGCCAGCATCGCATGCGCGGAATCGCCGAGCAGAGTCATGCGACCTTGCGTCCAGCGTGGCGCGTGCTCGCCTGTGAACTGCCCCCATTTCGAGCACGACGTCGCTGCCGCCATCATGGTGCGCAGCTTCATTCCCACATTGGGAAAGGCCGCCAGCATTTCATCAACGCTGCTCGGCACCGACCATGACGGCTCGGTCCAGCCGGGTTGCTGTCGGACAGCCACGAAATTGATGAACTTGCCTTGCCGAATGTAATAGCTGATGACGAAGCCACCGTCGCCGGACCACTGGTTCACATAACGATCGTGATAATCCTTCGGCAGCGCATCGCTCGGCGCCAGCGCGCGCCAGCACATCGTTCCCGCGTAATGCGGGCCTTGACCGCCGAAAACGCAGGCACGAACCGCCGAGCGGATACCGTCGCAACCCACCGCAACATCGGCTTCGGCGGTCGTACCGTCCGCGAATGACAGGCCGACCGAGCCATTGCGGGATTCGACACGCGTGCAGCGCTTGCCGAGTTGGATGCTCGTCTGCGGCACCGCCTCCGCGAGCAGGCGATGCAGGTCACTGCGATGGACAACGTAGTATTTGGCGCCGTAACGCTTTTCGAAATCGCCGAATGGCAGACTGTAGCGAATTTCGTTGGCGCCCCAATCGCGCCAGCTCAATCCGACCGGCTCAGACGCAACAGCACGAAGCTGTTCGGCCAGTCCCATGGCATCAAAGAACTTAACCGAATTGGGACTGATATTGATGCCGGCGCCGAACTCGGCGAGTTCGGACGCTTGTTCGTAGACCTGCACTTCGAAACCCTGCCGGCGCAGTGCGATGGCGGCCGCCAACCCGCCGAGGCCCGCTCCGACAAGTGCAATGCGACACGCCTTGCCCATCTTGTTGCTAGGACCATCTACTTCAATTCGATTCCGGCATCGTGGATGACCTTGGCCCATTTTTCCGTCTGGGTGACGATAGCCTTACCGTAATCTTCAGGACTCATCGGCGCGACCGGGCTACCCATATTGTCGAACTGCGCTTTGAGCTTGGGATCGGCCAAACCGGCGTTGATTGTGGCGTTGAGCTTGGAGACGATTGCGGCGGGTATGCCCTTGGGCGCACAGATGCCGGCCCAGGGCGTCGCGTCGTAGCCCGGCAGCGTTTCACCGACGGTCGGGACATCCGGGAATGCCGCCAGACGTTGCGCGCTCGTCACGCCGAGTGCACGCAGCTTGCCGCTGCGGACGAATTCACTCGATCCGGCCGCCGTGCTGAAAAACACATCCAACTGCCCGGCCATGAGATTGGTGATGGCCGGCGGCTCACCGCGGTACGGCACGTGGATCATATTGATGCCGGCCATCGACTTGAACAGCTCCCCGGACACGTGGCTCAGCGTTCCGGTTCCCGACGAACCAAATGTGACCTTGCCCGGGTTCGCCTTGGCATAGGCGATCAACTCAACGGTCGTCTTTGCTGGAAATAACGGATTGACCACAATGATAAATGGCCCGCGGGCCACGCTCGCGACCGGAGCGGTATCGCGGATGAAATCAAAATTGAGGTTCTTATAAAGCGTGGCGTTGGTGAACTGCGCCGCGCTCGCCATCAGCAGCGTATAGCCGTCGGGGGCCGCGTTGACGACCGTCTCAACGGCGAGATTGGTGCCCGCCCCCACGCGATTTTCGACGATGAAATTTTGTCCAAGTTTCCCAGACAGCCATTGCCCGATTAGGCGGGCATAGACATCGAGCCCACTGCCGGCGGCATAGCCGGCGACGATGCGCGCCGGACGCACCGGGTAAGCCTCGGCGTGCGCGAGAGGCGGAAGCGCTGGCGCCGCGATGGCGGCTCCGGCGAAACGCAAAAATTTCCGGCGGACAAGTTTCATCGCGCTGCTCCTCTGGTCGGGCATCGCCCGGATATCGTGTTCAGATGGGCAATCGCGATTGGAGCCGATCGACGAAATACGCGCATCGGTCGGCGCATGGTGATCGCGTCGCCTTTAGCTGAACTGGCTGCTAGTGGTCTGTCGGCGGAACGGATTTCGCATCGCCGCATGCATTGCCGAAGGTCCTCGGGTCTGGATTTATCGGGCCCCAGCCACCGTCCGCCAGACACGTTTGCGCCCAGCCGGTTCCGATGCAGATCACGGCGCCCTTCGAATAAGTAATATTGTGATAGACGCACAGCGGCAGGTGCACCTCGCCTGGGGGCGGAGCGGCTGCTGCCGGCGGAGCTGGCTCCTTTGCGCCGCCGGGGCGTTGCGCCAGCGCCGGCGAGCAAAAGCCAAGCGCTGTGACCAACCCCGCAATCATGAGTTTTTGCATATCGCACCCCGGCCAACGCCCTCTGCGCCGGAGTGTAGGGCGTTCTTTCGTGGACTGAAAGATGCTTTAACCCTGGGCAACGGAAAGGCGAGGCTCGCCCGTGCGTCCGGTCTCGGCACATGAAAACGCCGGCGTGTCACCGCAGCGGAGGAGACGTCTCATGGAGACAGCAGACTGTGTCGTGGTTGGTGCAGGCGTTGTCGGCCTCGCCGTGGCGCGTACGCTGGCGGTCGCCGGACGCGAAGTCCTGGTGCTGGAAGGTGAGCAACGCATCGGCGAACACACCTCGTCGCGCAACAGCGAAGTCATCCATGCCGGACTGTACTACAAACAAGGCAGCCTCCGGCAGCGTCTGTTCCCGCGTGCTCCTGATCTGCTTTACGCCTATTGCGCCGATCACGGCGTCCCGCATCGCCGTGTCGGCAAACTGGTCATTGCCCGCAGCGCCGAAGAGGCCGGGCGCCTGCGCCAGCATATGGAACACGCCGTCGCGGCCGGAGTCAGGGAGCTGGAGTGGTTGGAGCCGCATGAAGCGCAAAAGTTGGAGCCCAATCTTTTGTGCCACGCGGCGTATCTTTCGCCGTGGTCCGGCATTGTCGACAGCCATGGCCTGATGCTGGCCTATCGGGCCGAGCTTGAAGCGAACGGCGGTGAAGTTGTGCTGCGCTCACCGGTAACAGGCGGCGCAATCACGCCGGACGGCATCGAGATCAAAGTCGGCGGCACTGAACCGACAAGGCTACGCTGCAAGACGCTGGTGAACTGCGCCGGCCACGGCGCGCCGCCGCTGGCGCGAGCACTTGAGAATTTCCCGAAGAGCGCCGTGCCGCGCGGCTACTTTCGCCGCGGCGTCTATTTCGGCGTGACGAGCCGTCCCTTCAAACACCTGATCTATCCGATACACGGGCCCGGCGGCATGGACATTCATGCGGTCATCGATCTTGCGGGCAATGTGCGGTTCGGTCCGGATATGCAGTGGGTGAACCGCCTCGACTATTCGGTCGATCCAACGCGCGCTGACGCTTTCTATCGCTCGATCCGTGGGTTCTGGCCGGGTCTGCCCGATGGCGCGCTCTCGCCCGCCTACGCGGGTATAAGGCCGAAGATCACCGGCCCCGACGAACCGGCGGCCGATTTCGTTATCCAAGGTCCCGCCGACCATGGCGTCCCCAATCTCGTCAATCTGTTCGGCATTGAATCGCCGGGCCTCACCGCCTCACTGGCGATCGGCGAATATGTGGCCGGCATGCTCGGACTTGCTTCTTCAATCGCAAGCCAAGCCGCCCACGCCGCGGAGTGACAACGCCGGTTGAGCCGGCCTTATGAGCGGGACGTTCAAACCGCGCGGCGCATAAGCGTGCTGGTGGCAGGCGAGCCGGCGCCGCTCACTCAAAACCAAAGAACTCGCAAAAATCCGCGA
>DASZWK010000166.1:0-3691 GCA_035546235.1 Xanthobacteraceae bacterium
CAGGAACACCAATGCGTCGGTGACAATGAACGACATCGGCGACGTACCGAAGAAGCCGAACAGCATGAGGCACAGCGCCTCGATGCCAAAGGCAATACCCATCATGTTGGCCCGTCCGATGTGATCGGAAATCCAGCCGTTGAGCGGACGCCCGACGCCGTTGGTGATGTTGTGGATCGTCAGCGCCGCCACGATCGCCGGCGTGCTGATGCCGAAGATGACCATCGGGGTGTTGGCGATGCCGCGTTCGTGGGCGATCAGCGACAGTTGCGCCGCCGACATCAAGCCGCCGGCAGCGACCAAGAAGAACATCAGATACATGATCCAGAAGATCGGCGAGCGCAGCGCCTGCGACGGTGGCAGGTCCTCGGTACCTTGCCGGACCTTGATGGCCTGCGCCGCAGGAACGTCCTGCGGGCGTGGCGCGCGGATGAAATTCGACACCACGACGACGATGATGCCGTAGACAATGGCGAAGAACAGGAAGGTGTGCTGGTAGCCGCTGGTCAGGATCATCGACCGGATCGGCGCGATGGTAATCGCCGCGCCGGCGCCAAAGCCAGCGGCCGTGAGGCCGGCGCACAGCCCGCGCTTATCAGGGAACCATTTGAGCGCATTGCCGACGCACGTGCCGTACACGGCGCCGCCGGCAAAGCCGGCCACCGCGCCGCCGAGATAGAGCATGCCGAGCGAGGAGGCCTGGGAATTAATGAACCAGGCGAGAAACGTGGCAACGCCACCGGCAAGCACCATCCAGCGAGGACCGATGCGATCGACGATCGCACCTTCGAATGGCACCAGCCAGGTTTCCAGCAAGATGAAGATGGAGAATGCAACCTGGATTTCGGCCTTGCTCCAGCCCCACTGGTGCTGAATCGGCAGCACGAACAGCGTCCAGCCGTATTGCAGGTTGGCGACGCTCGCCATGCAGATGATGCCGAGGATCAGTTGGATCCATCGGGTCGAGTCCGATGCGCGGGCGGGGACCGCAGTGTCAGTAGGCATGAACCAATCCTCCTCGGGGCGACTTGGCCGGCGCTCTTGTTCCGCGGCGCCGCTGCCGAGCCGATGGCGCCTGCTCACGCGCGAGCTTGGCGGGTCACGCGGGAATACGAGCGGCCTCGTGAGGTTTGATGGTGAAGGAGGCGATCACCGGCCGCCTTAACCGGTGAAGTTAATCCATGTTAAGCGCAGCATTTGCTGGCGCCATCGGTTGGCGTGAGCCCGCTGACCGCCATTGCTGCCTCATGGCGTGGGTTTGAAATGTCCGAGCAGCGACTCGAACAGCGGTGCCAGCCGCTTGAGCTCGCGGCGATGCGCCTCGGACAATTTCGCCAGCAGGGTGTCGGATTTGGGCGTCAGAGCCAGCAGCACTTGCCGCCGATCGTCCGGCCCGGAAAGCCGCTTCACCAAAGATTTTGCGGCCAGTCGATCGATCAATCCGACTGCGCTGTGGTGACGGATTGCCAGCCGTTTCGCGAGTTCGCCGGTCGTCATGGGCTTGCGGCCGAAGGCGTTGATCGCAAGAAGCGCCTGGTGCTGCTGGCCCGTGAGGCCGGATGCTTTCGCGGCGTCCTCGCTGAAGACGAGAAAGCGCCGCAGAGCATAACGGAATTCGGCCAATCGCTCGTAGTCGGCGGCGGTCAGCGGCCGCGAGGATGTGCCAGCCGAGTGCCGATCCTCCGCCGAACGGATGGCGCCGTCGTCGGCCTCGTCGCTCGGCGCGACCTGCTTTTGGTGAGGAGGGACCGGGCACAGTCGGAAACCGAGCGCGAGGCCATGATCCGGCTTCGCGGCAAAAAGCAAACGATGGGCGCGTGAAGCGCGCGCAGCCCAGTGTTGCGTTATGATGGCGCCTGTCCAACCGGGGAGGCGCCGCCATGAGCGACGACGTGCACGAAGTCTATGCCATCCGCTATGGGCATCATAAGCGGCAGTCGTCGGCGAATTTCATTCACGGCGACCCGCACGACACGTTGCAGCCGCTTGACTATTTTGTCTGGGCCATCGTTGGGCCGTCGGGTGCGATCGTCCTCGATACCGGCTTCGACGAAGTGACGGGACGAAAGCGCGGCCGCGACATGATCAAGCCGGTGCGCGACGGACTGCTCGCGCTCGGCATCGCGCCCGATACGGTCAAAGACGTCATCATCAGTCATCTGCACTACGATCATTGTGAGAATTACGATCTGTTTCCGTCGGCCCGCTATCACCTCCAGGATCGTGAAATGGCCTACGCCACCGGGCGATGCATGTGTCACTCCGCGCTGCGGATGCCGTTCGAAGTCGACGACGTTGTCGCCATGGTGCGCAAGGTGTTTGACGGCCGCGCCGCGTTTCACGACGGCGAAGACGAGATCGTGCCCGGCGTGAGCGTGCATCACATCGGCGGCCACTCGAAGGGCCTGCAGTCGGTGCGGGTGAAGACCAAACGCGGTCACGTCGTACTCGCCGCCGACGCGACGCACCTTTACGCCCACATGGATTCGGGCCGCGTGTTCCCGACCACCTATAACTTGGAAGAGGTGGTCGAGGGCTATCGCAAGCTCAAAAAACTCGCGAGCTCGCCGCGCCACGTCGTGCCGGGGCACGATCCGCTGGTGTTGGCGCGCTATCCCGCCGCGAAGCCAGGCCTCGAAGGCTGGGTCGTGCGGCTCGATGCCGAGCCGAAGGAATAGCTGAAGCTGCTGACGCTCGCGTGATTGGAAGTAACTAACACACGATCGATAACTGCAATTGTCTGGACACTGCGGCACGACAGGGATGTTGTGCGACGCCATGTCATCTACGTTTTCCGCAACTTATGCATTTTGCTGAGCCTTCAGCCCAACACTCGGCAATTGGTTGTTGTTGGTTAGCCAGGGGACGACTCCGATGAATAAAGTTATCGCAGGCATCGTTACGCTCAGCTTGTCGTCATTCGCTCTTATATCGGTCGCTGCCGCGGATGAAATTACGGCTTTGTTTCCGGGCTCTCTAAAGCATGCCAATGCGCAGCTGATTTCCCAGTTCGAGCGATCCTCGGGAAACAAGGTCAATGCCGTTTACAGCACGGCTGGCGCCGTTGCCAACAAGGTCCGCAATGGTGAGGCCGCCGACGTAGCCGTTTCTGGCGCCGGTGCGATGGATCAATTGACAAAGCAGGGAAAACTGCTGTCAGGCAGCACCACCGCGATCATCAAGGTCGGCGCTGGCGCGCTCGTGCGAAAGGGGGCCGCCAAGCCGGACATCAGCACGGTCGAACATCTTAAGGCCGCGTTGCTTGCTGCAAAAGCCATTTCGTACACCGATCCCGCCCTTGGCGGCCCGGTGGGAATCTACATTGGAAAACTCATGGATAAGCTCGGTATTGGGCCCCAGATGAAGCTCAAGACCAAGCTATCCGGTCCCGGCGCCGCCGTCAGCACCACGGTCGTGAACGGCGAGGCCGACATTGGCTTCATCATGATCAACGAGATACTGGAGGACGCCAGAGTGGATTACGCCGGGCCATTGCCACAACCGGTTCAGTATTACACGACGTTTGCCGGCGGTATCGTTGCCGCGAGCAAACACCAAGTCACGGCGCGGGCGTTCATCAGCTTTCTTTCTTCTTCCGCGAGCCGGGGCTTTTTGGAGAAACTTGGTTTCGAGGCGCCCTGATCTGACGTCCGTTTACCCTCGAGGCGAAGCGGACCGCGCCCGGTCTATA
>DASZWK010000167.1:0-3016 GCA_035546235.1 Xanthobacteraceae bacterium
GATCTGGAAATGAGCTTCGTCACCCAGGACGACGTGTTTGCCGCCGTCGAGCCGGTGATCCGCGGCGTGTTCGAGGAGTTTGCGGGCGGCAAGCCGGTGACCAGGGAATTCCCGCGCATTCCGTATCGCGAGGCGATCGAAAAATACGGCAGCGACAAGCCCGATCTGCGCAATCCGATCGCGATGGCGAACGTCTCGGAGATTTTTCGCGGCTCGGGCTTCAAGGTGTTCGCGCGCATTCTCGAAGGCAGCGCCAAGGCCGAAGTGTGGGCTATCCCGGCGCCCGGCGGCGGCTCGCGCGCGTTCTGCGACCGCATGAATTCCTGGGCGCAAGGCGAGGGCCAGCCAGGGCTCGGTTACATCATTTTTGCCGCTGACGGCGGCGGTGTCATCGGCCGCGGTCCGGTTGCCAGCAACCTCGGTGCGGATAAGACCGAAATGTTGCGCGCGCAGCTCGGGCTCAAAGACGGCGATGCGGTGTTCTTTGTCGCCGGCGAGCCGCAGACCTTTTTCAGATTTGCCGGCGCGGCGCGCACCAAGGTCGGCGAAGAACTCAACCTGATCGTCAAGGATCGTTTCGAGTTCTGCTGGATCGTCGACTTTCCGATGTACGAATGGAACGAGGAGGAGAAAAAAATCGATTTCTCCCACAATCCGTTCTCGATGCCGAACATGGCCGCCGACGAATTTCTCGCACTCGACGCCAACGATCGCGAAAAGATTCTCGCGATGCGCGCCATCCAATACGACATCGTCTGCAACGGCATCGAACTGTCCTCCGGCGCGATCCGTAATCATCGCCCCGACGTGATGAAGAAGGCCTTCGCCATCGCCGGCTATGACGAGACGGTGCTGGAGCAGAAATTCGGCGGCATGCTGCACGCGCTGTCGCTCGGCGCGCCGCCGCATGGCGGCATCGCGCCCGGCATCGACCGCATCGTCATGCTGCTGTGCGGCGAGGAGAACCTGCGCGAAGTCGTGCTGTTCCCGATGAACCAGCGCGCCGAGGATTTGATGATGGGCGCGCCGTCGGAAGCGACACCGAAGCAGCTGCGCGAATTGCACATCCGGCTCGCCACGCCCGGCCCGGGCTGATCGCCGCGCGCATCTCCTCATTCCGCCGCCATCCTCACCGGGTCGTCGCACAGCGCGGCGAGGATGGCCGGGAAATGCCCGCGCATGCGCCTCCAGCGCATCAGCCGAAGAATGAGCCGCAGCTCCGCCAACACGTCGAGCGGCAGGCTGTTGCCGCGGCCGAAGACGCACGCGATCTGAAAGGCCTTGCGCTCGGCGCGCCACCAGCGGTCGGCGAGAACGATCGCCACATCGAGGCTTTTGCCCCGCAGCAAGTCCGCACGTGCCGAGAACCGCGCCCGCACCGCCGGGTGTTGCGGCCCGCGCCGCCAGGTTTCTTCGACCCGCAGCTTGAACGCGTTGACGACGGCGGTCTCATCGAAGGCCGCGCCGATCTCTGCCAGCGCCGCCTCCATCGCGCTCGCGCCTCGCGCGCGGGCCGCCGCGCCGGCGCAACGCGCACGTTCAAGATCGAACCGGCTGCGCGGCCACCGCGGCATGGCATTGTCCGTTGCTGTGAGCGGCGGCTACGCGGCAGCGCCGCACGCGCCGCCCCCGCCGCCGTCAAAAAGAGGCGGCGCATTCTCGTATCTTAAATGGGGACATATGTCAATATTTGTAACCGAATCGGCACCGCGTCGGGACGCCGATAGGGACTACGGGCACGTCATGCGCGTCATGATTCGCATCACGAAAACAGGCAGGATGAGTGTCGCGCGCGCCGCCGCGCAGGCTGCCCGCGGTCTAGAACAGCTTGAGGCAGCAGAGCACTTTGCCGAACACTTCCAGCTCGTTGAGCAGGATCTCTTCGCTCGGATGCGTCGGGTTATCGGAAATGATTTTCACCCGCGTCGGCCGCGACGAGCGCAGCAGTTGCAGCCGCTTGACCACGATACAGCCGAACGCATCGCGGATCGCGTAGAGGCCGTCCGGCGTCGGCGTCTTATGGCCGGTGTCGACGATGACGCGCTCGCCGGACGCGATCGTCGGGCTCATGCTGTCGCCGTTGGTATCGAGCACCAGAAGCCGCGACGAAACGGCATGCAGCTGTTCGCGGATGAAGTTCGCCGGAAACAGCCAACCCTCTGTTTTTATTGGGTCGGAGTGGCGTCCCTCCTTGCGCACTTCACGCGCGGGCGTACCGCCGCCGCCAAGTCCGGCGCGCGTGTCGAGCTCCGGCACCTGGCCGGGCGCCGGCCCGAGCGGCTCGTCGTGGCGCGACTCTTCGCGCAGCACGTCGCTTGATTCGATATGGCCGCCGGGGGCGCCGGGCGTCCCAGGGTAGCGCCCCCACAGCAGCATCTGCTCTGCCGTATAGCCGAGCGCATTGGCGAACGGCCTTAAGTGATCGAGCCGCAGCCGGATATGCCCGCCTTCGAGACGCGACAGCTGCTGTTTGGAAATTCCCGACAGCCGGGTCAGTTCGGTACGGCTCATGCCGCGCGCTTCGCGCGCGTAGTAGAGACCGGTGAAGTTCTTGCTCGGCTTGATCTTTCTCGGCATGGCCTATTGTCACGGATTCGGATGATCGCTGCTAGCCTCCAAAATGGCGACTTGACAGTCCTTCATGATGTGACTATAGCGGATGATACTTTCAAGTGGTCCTTCACACTGTGACGACGGGTGCGCCGGAATCCGACGTTTCGGCGCTGGGAGGAGTCATGCGCGCCGACGATACTTGGACCGACGATCGTATCGCAGTTCTCAAAGCCATGTGGGCCGCTGGCGCGACGGCGACCGCGATCGCCGAGCGCCTTGGCGGGCTGTCGCGCTCCGCTGTGCTTGGAAAGATTTCCCGCTTGCGGCTCAGGGCCGACGCATCCGCGGCGGCGGCAAACCAAGCACCAGCCGCGGCGACAACATCGCCCGATCTCGCCCTGCTGCAACGCCGGCGTCACAATCGCAAACGCACGCGGCGGTCATTGCCGAAACCGCGTCGCAA
>DASZWK010000168.1:0-2414 GCA_035546235.1 Xanthobacteraceae bacterium
AAATGCCCGAGCGGCGGCATGGGGCGGCGGTCGATCAGGCGCACGCCGTCGCGGCGCGCCGCCCAGGCGACCAGCCGCTCGTAGGGAAAATCCGGCTGCCAGCCGAGCCGCTGCGCGAGCGGCGCCAGGGCGCGCTCCAGCGTGGCGCGCGCGCCCTCTTCGGCGCCGAGATGATTGAGCAGAATGATCTCGCCGCCGGGCCGCAGCACGCGGGCGAACTCGTCGAGCGTCGCCTCCGGGTCCGGCACCACGGTGATGACGTAGAGCGCCACCACCACGTCGAACGCGCCGTCCTGAAAGCCGAGGTGCTGCGCGTCCATCACGGCGAGGCCTTCGACATTCGTCAGCCTGTGCTCGCGCGCGCGCGCCTTGGCCTTGCGCAGCATCGGCACCGACAGATCGACGCCGGTCACGCGATTGGTCCAGCGGTATTCGGGCAGCGACAGGCCGGTGCCGACGCCGACTTCCAGGATGCGGCCGCCGATGCGCTCGGCCGCGGCGATCGCCGCCTTGCGGCCACGCTCGAAAATCGCCCCGAACACGAGGTCGTAGAACGGCGCCCAGCGCGCATAGGCTTTTTCGATCGCCGCGTTGTCGAGTTGGCCCGCCATGGCGACCGTATTTTCTAGCGCTTTAACACCAAAGCTCTGCGACGGATCAGCGCGCGGCGGCGAGAGTGGCCGTTGCCGCGGCGTTGGTGCGGAGTGACTCTGCGGTGGCGAGCGTGCCGGAAATGATGCCGCCGCCGAGCACCCGGGCCTGACCTTCGCCGGCGTCGTAGAACGCGCAGGCCTGGCCGGGCGACACGCCGTCTTCGCCGGCGATCAGTTCGACCTCGATGCCGTCCGGGCCGGAACGCAGCCACGCCGGCTGCGGCGCCCGCGTCGAACGGACCTTGACGAACACTTCGGGGCGGCTCGCCAAAGCCTCGTCGAGCGTGCCGTTGCCGAGCCAGTTGATGTCGCGCAGCCGGATGCGACTCGTGCGCAGCGCCTCGCGCGGGCCGACCACGACGCGGCGCGCGGCGGCGTCGAGCCGCACCACGTAGAGCGGCGAGCCGGTGGCAATGCCGAGGCCGCGGCGCTGGCCGACCGTGAAATGAATGATGCCGTCGTGATGGCCGAGCACGCGGCCGCTGAGATCGACGATCTCGCCGGGGCCGGCCGCGCCCGGCCGCAACCGTTCGATGACCTGCGCGTAATGGCCGGTCGGCACGAAGCAGATATCCTGGCTGTCCTGCTTGTCGGCGACCGACAGCCCGAAGCGGCGCGCCAGTTCGCGCGTCTCCGCCTTGGTGCGGTCGCCGAGCGGAAACCGCAGCAGGTCGAGCTGCGCGGGCGTGGTGGCGAACAGGAAATAACTCTGGTCGCGCTCGGTCTCGCGCGCGCGGAACAGCGCGCGGCCGCCGCCCGGCAGCGCCCGCGAGGCGACATAGTGCCCGGTCGCCAAGACCTTGGCGCCGAGCTCGCGCGCGGTTTGCAGAAGATCGCGAAACTTGATCGACTGATTGCACTCGACGCACGGCACCGGCGTCTCGCCGGCGACGTAGCTCTCGGCGAAGCGGTCGATCACCGCTTCCTTGAAGCGGCTCTCGTAGTCGAGCACGTAATGCGGAATGCCGATGCGCTCGGCCACGGCGCGCGCGTCATGGATATCGCGGCCGGCGCAGCACGCGCCCTTGCGGTGCGTGGCCGCGCCATGGTCGTAAAGCTGCAGCGTGATGCCGACCACGTCGTAGCCCGCATCGGCCAGCAGCGCCGCGGTAACTGACGAATCGACACCGCCCGACATGGCGACGACAACGCGCGTGTCGGACGGGCGGCCTTCGATATCGAGATCGTTCTGCATTCCGCCGCGCGCAAGCTCCCTGAACATGGCTGGAACCGCCGGCAGCGCACCGTCACGGGCTCCGAGCCATCGCTCTTACACTTATTATATGTGGCGCGCTCTACCTCCGCCACGTCAACCTCCCACGGCCACACGCGCAAGCGCGTTAACCGGCAGCAAGCGCCGGCGCCGCACCTACTACACGGCATTAATTGCCGGGCCCGGCGCATTTTTGGGCCTCGCGCAACGCCCGCTCTGGCAGGTAACTCACTGATATTGAATGATTTACCGGAGTCGACCCAGCTGGCCCGCAGGTTGCAAGCCGATCGCCGGGTCGCCGTCCCCCGGGAGTTGCCGCTGTGTCGAGTGCGCCGAGTATCGCGTCAGCAGATGTCAGTGCCAAGTCTGCAGTGCCGACGTCGCGGCCGCCGGCGAGCACGGGCGGGCAACAGGCGGATTCGCAACCCTTTGCCGATCTTCTCGATGCCGAACAAACCCAGCAGGCCAGCGCGCCGCCTACTCCGCCACCCGCGGCGAGCACATCGACCACCACGGCCGCCAGTTCCCCGGCAAGCGGCGGCAGCCAT
>DASZWK010000169.1:0-3507 GCA_035546235.1 Xanthobacteraceae bacterium
CGCGATTTCTGCTGCGGCCTGATCGACAGCGAAGGCCGCATGATCTCGCAAAACCAGGGCGGCCTGCCGATCTTTCTGGCCGATCTCGGTATCGCGGTGAAAGATGGCATCGCGCGCTACGGGCTCGACGGTTTCGCGCCGGGCGACGTCGTTATCATGAATCACGGCGAAGTGTGCGGCCAGCATCTCAACAACATTGTCATTTACGCGCCGTGCTTTCATGACGGCAAGGTCGTGGCATTCGCCGCGAGCCGTGCGCACTGGGTCGATATCGGCGGCTCGCGCATCGGTTTCGGCTCCGTCGAAACCACCGAGATTTATCAAGAAGGCATTCAGTTTCGCTCGCTGAAAATCTACGAGGCGGGCAACCGCAACGAGACGCTATGGCAGATCATTCGCGACAACGTGCGCTTTCCCGAATCGGCGCTGGGCGATTTGCGCGCGCAGATCGCCTGCTGCCAGCTCGGGATCCGTCGTTTCGGCGAATTGCTGCGCCGCTACGGGCAGGACACGGTCATGACTTGCATCGCGGCGATGTGGGACGCGACCGAGCGCGAGACGCGCGCCTTTGTCCGAAAGATTCCGGACGGCAGCTATGAGGCCGAAACGTTCCTGGACAATGACGGCCGGTCGCTCGATGTGCCGTTGCGCATCAAGGTCAAAGTGAAGGTCGTCGGCGACCACATGGTGGTCGACTTCTCCGAGATGAACGCGCAGACGGCGGGCCCGATCAATTCCGGCTACTCCGGCGGGCTTGCCGCGGCGCGCGTCGCCTTCAAGTGCCTGACGCAGCCGAACGCGCCGGTCAACGAAGGTTGTTTCAGGCCGCTGGAAATCGTGCTGCCGGAAGGAAAAATCCTCAACGCCAAGCCGCCAGCCGCGCTCGGCCTCTGGAGTATCGCGCTGCCGACCGTCATCGATACGATCCTCAAGGCGCTCGCTCCGGTGCTGCCCGACAGAATTCCGGCGGCGCACAAGGGCGACATGGGCGGCTGTTCGATCGGCGGCTTCCGGCCCGACGGCCGCCGCTTTCTGCTGATGAATATCTTCGGCGGCGGCTGGGGCGGTCGTCCACAGGAAGACGGCGAATCCGCCTCGGTGTCGATCTGCCAGGGCGACGTGCGCAGCGCGCCGATCGAGCTGCAGGAGATTCAATATCCGTTCTTGATCGAGCGCTTCGCGCTGCGCACCGACTCCGGCGGCGCGGGCTTGCGCCGCGGCGGCCTCGGCGTCGAAATGACATACTGCGCGCTGCAGTCTTGCGTCGCGAACATCAATTGCGAGCGGACTAAAAATCCGCCGTGGGGGCTCAACGGCGGCAAGCCCGGCGCTGTGAATGAAGCCACTCTCGTTCGCCGCGACGGCACCGAACAGAAATTGAAGAAGGCGACCGGCGTGCGCATGGAGGAGGGCGACCGCATGACGTTCCTCACAGCGGGCGGCGGCGGCTGGGGCGACCCGAAGACGCGCGCCCGCCAAGCGGTCGAGGATGATGTGCGCGCCGGTTACGTTTCGGCCGAGGCGGCGCAGCGCGACTACGGCGTGTCGGCGGCGGCGCAGAACGAAGCGGCAGAGTAAGGGGGTAGCGCTGATGGCGGACAGCAAATCAACTCTGGGCGAGGAGCGTCGCCAGCGCCTCGCCGCGGCGATGCGCGAAGCCGGGCTCGATCATGTCCTGCTCTACGGCAACGCCTGGCAGGGTGATTACCTGCGCTACGGCGCCGATTTCGGAATCCTCGAGGGTCACGGGCTCGCCTTGGTCGATGCCGACGGCGCGGTCGAGCTGTTTCTCGACAGCGCCGCAGATGCCGAACGCGCCGAACTGGAAGCAGCGGGCGTGCGCGTGCATTTCGCCGCCGATATCGCGCGCGCCGCTGGCGCGCGGCTTGATCGCATCGCCAACTCGCGGCTTGCTGCGGCGCCGCGGCGCTTCATGCCGCAATGGCTCGCCGATCCGGCGCGCGGCTTTAAGCTCGATGACGCCACCGCCCTTGTCGACAAGCTCTTGATGCATAAGAACGCCGGCGAGATCGACGCGGTGCGCCGCGCCGCGCGGATCGCCGACGAGGCTTATGTCGAGTTTCTCAAAGCGGTGCGGCCGGGCCGCCGCCAGTACGAAATCGTTGCCGACATCGAAGCGCACCTGCGAGAGCGTGGCTGTCCGGACAATTTCATGATCATCGGCTCCGGCGGCAAGGACGTGCTCGGCATGACGCCGCCGTCAGAGCGCCAGATCGCGGTGGGCGATCTTGTTACGACGGAACTCACACCCGCGGTTCAAGGCTATTTCGCCCAGATCTGCCGGACGCTGGTGGTGGGCAAGGCGAATGAGGCGCAGCGGCGCGCGTTCGCGGTCTACGCCGAGGCACTGGAGGCGGGCATCGCCGCGGTGCGTCCCGGCGCGCGCGCCGCCGACGTCGCGAAGGCCGAGAACGACGTGTTCCGTAAACACGGTCTCGGCGAATACACCACGAGCCAATGGACGCGCGTGCGCGGCCACGGCATGGGGATGTTCGCCGACTCCAAGCCGCACATTCTGGAAGACGTGAACACCGTGCTCGAACCCGGCATGACCTTGATCGTGCACCCGAACACCTATCATCCGGAGGCCGGCTACATTGTGCTCGGCGATGCGGTGCTGGTGACGGAAGGCGGCGTGGAAGTGCTGTGCAAGACGCCGCGGCAATTGTTCGAAGTGGCGGCGTAACGACAATCAAGACATGAGACGACAATGCGCCGCGGTCTGATCTCCCGTTCACCGATTGAATTGCCTGACGCGGTGCTGGAGGCGCGGCTCGATCGCGTGCGCGCCGCTATGCGTGACGCCAGGCTCGATGTGCTGATCGTCTACACCAACAATACTCGCCCGGCGGGAGTCTCGTGGCTCGCCGGTTTCGTGCCGTACTGGTCCGAAGCCTTGCTGGTCGTGCCGCGCGACAGTGCGCCTTACCTCGTCGCGGCGTTAACTTTTCGCGTCAAAACCTGGATCGAGCGCGTCAGCCGGCTCGGCGATGTGCTGCATCACCCGCGCATCGGGCTGAAAGCCGGGCAGCAAATCGCGTCAGTGCAGAAAACCGCCGCGGTCGGCATCGCCGATTTCGACGGCCTGCCGGCCGGCGTCGCCGCCGATCTGCGCGAAGGCGGGCCGGACCTGACGCTGAGCGACGCCACCGCTTTGTTCACAAAATTGCGCAGCAAGGCCGATCCGGCGGAAATCGCGTTGGCGACACGAGCCGGGGCGATCGCGCATCGCGCGCTGCAAACGCCGGAGCGCGGACCGCTCAACGCGATGATCGCGGCCGCCGAGCGCGAGGCGCGCCTGCGCGGCGCCGAAGAAATCTATCTTGCGGCTGCGCCCGATCTTGCCCGCGGGACCCGGTTCATGCGCCTCGAAGGCGAGGCGTCCGCCGGCAAGTTTTTCGCGCTGCGCGCGACTGTGGCCTACAAGGGCGTTTGGGTGCGTTCGGTGCGTGCGTTTTACGATCCGGAGATCGCGCAAAAGGCCGC
>DASZWK010000170.1:0-14324 GCA_035546235.1 Xanthobacteraceae bacterium
CTGCCGGCATCGTTTCTCATGCTGCCGCTGGCCGAGCGATTGGTGAAGCAGCCCTGGTCGTACGCATCGACAGGATTGCTGGCGACGCTATGCGTCGTCGCAATGCTCGTGACGCGGGGCTACTGGATCGTGTTCTGGGCCGGCCTGCTCGGGTTCACCGGCGCGGTCACGCTGATCCTGGCGCTGGCGCTACCGTCGATTCTCAGCGCGGCCGACGACGTGCATCGCACCACGGCCGGCATGTTCACCATCAGCTACAGCTGCGCCATGGTGCTGTCTGTCATCGTCGGCTGGCTCTGGGACGTCACCCACCTGCCGCTCGTCGGCTTCGCGCCGATCGCGCTGTGCGGGCTCGTCATCGCCGCGCTGGCGTCAACAGTACGACGCGTCGATGAGCGATCCGCTGCGACCGTTTAGCGTAGCTAGGTTGCTTTCACTCCCTGGCGCGCCCGCGATATGCTGATCGTATGCCCCGAACAAAAAATGCGTCACGGGAGGAATGCGCGTGAAGCACCATGAATTGCGGCGCGTCTGTGGCGCCTGCCTGATCGCCGCGGCTTCGCTGTTTGCAGCCGTCGGCGCGCGGGGCGACAGCTATCCGGATCGCGCCGTGCGGCTGATCATTCCGTTTCCGCCCGGCGGCAGTATCGACACGCTGGGCCGCATCTTGATGCAGAAACTGGGCGCCGCCTGGAGCCAGTCGACGGTGGTCGAGAACCGTCCCGGCGCCGGCGGCAATATCGGCTCGGCGGTCGCCGCGCGGGCCGCGCCTGACGGCTACACTCTTCTGTTCGCCGGCCAGTTCATGGCGGCGAATGTCACCATTGCGCCGATGCAGGGCTTCGATCCGGCCACGAATCTTGCACCGGTGGATCTGGTGGCGACCGGGAAGGATGTGTTGCTGGTACCGCCGAATTCGCCGTTCCACTCGGTCGGCGACATCGTGACCTACGCCAAGGCGCATCCGGGGCAATTGACCTATGCGTCGCTTGGCGTCGGCTCGAGCGGCCATCTGGCGACGATCCTGTTCAGCCAGGTGACCGGCATCACGATGCAGCATGTGCCCTATACCTCATTCGGCACGGCGGTCGCCGATGTCGGCGCCGGCCGCGTCTCGGTATGGCTGGCGACGCTCGGCGGTATCCTCGGCCAGGTCCAGGGCGGAAAATTCCGCGCGCTCGCCGTGTCCGGTCCGGAACGCGCAACGGAGCTTCCCAACGTGCCGACATTCGCCGAGCTTGGCGTGCCTTACGGCAACGACACGAGCTGGTATGCGCTGTTCGCGCCCGCCGGAACGCCGCCGGCGATCGTCGCCAAGATCAACGGCGATACCAATCGTATGCTGGCCGATCCTGACTTGAAGAGCCGGGTCACCAAGCTCGGCTTCCGCCTGGTTGGCAGTTCGCCCGGACAGCTCGGCACGTACCTGAAGAATGAAATCGGCAAATGGGCGACAATAGCCAAGGCCGGCGGCATCGTGCCCAAATAGGGCAGGGGCTTAATATCCGACCGCGAGCGCGCCGCCTTCGCGCGGGTCGGCGGCGCCGACAAAGCCGCCCGGTGTGATCAGGATCGAATTCGCCGAGGTAAACGGTCGCTGTGGCACGACCTTGTCGCCGCGCGCCTTCAGCGTGGAGACGACGATGTCGGGCACGCCCGGCTCAGCATAGACCTGATCCGGCACCCACTGATTATGGATCCGCGGCGCCGACACGGCGGCTGCGATGTCCATGCCGCGGTCGATGACATCGACGACGACCTGAAGCACCGTGGTGGTGATGCGGCTGCCCCCGGGCGAGCCGGTGATCAGGAACGGCTTGCCATCCTTCAGAACGATGGTCGGCGTCATCGATGACAGCGGTCGCTTGCCGGGTCCTGGCGCGTTGGCGGAATAGCCGACGAGCCCGTAGGCGTTGGGCGAATCCGGCTTGGCGGCGAAATCATCGAGTTCGTTGTTGAGCAGGATGCCGGTGCCGCCGGCGACGAGGCCGACGCCGTAACTGAAATTGAGCGTGTAGGTGTTGGAGACGGCGTTGCCGAAACGATCGACGACGGAGAAGTGCGTCGTATTGCGGCCTTCTCCGTCGACGCTGCCGCCAGCGCGGACGGCACTTGCAGGCGTCGCGTGGGTCGGGTCGATGGTGGCCTGCCACTGCGCTGCGTAATTCTTCGCCGTCAAACGCGCCACCGGGTTGTCCACCGTGCCGGGATCGCCAAGAAACAGCGCGCGATCCGCGTAGGCGCGTTTCATGGCTTCGACCATCAGGAAGGCAAGCTGCCCCTGGTCGTCGTGCGCGAGGTCGTAGCCTTCCAGAATGTTGAGCATCTCGATGAGCTCGACGCCGCCGGAGGAGGGTGGCGGCATCGAGACGATGCCGTAACCGCGATACGTGCCGCGCACCGGCGCGCGCTCGACGGCGCGATATTGCTTCAGATCGTCGGCCGTCATCACGCCGCCCGCGGCCTGCACGGCGGCCGCGATCTTCTGCGCCATCGGACCATCGTAGAACGCGCGTGGGCCGTCTTTGGCGACGGTTTCGAGCGAGTTCGCAAGATCGCTCTGCACCAGCCGATCGCCGACCGACAGCGCGCTGCCGTCTGGTTTGAGAAATATTTTGCTCGAGGACGGCCAGCGTGCGAGCCGCGATGCGGCAAACGGTGGCGGCATGGTCGTGGCACTGACCGCAAAGCCATCGCGCGCCAGTGCGATCGCCGGTGCGATCAGGTCGGCGAGCGTGAAGCGCCCCGAGCCGTATTTCTGCTCGGCCAGCGCGAGTCCGGCGACAGTGCCCGGAATGCCGATCGCGAGCGCTGAGTTGCGCGATTTTTCCGGATCGGCGTTGCCTTGCGCATCAAGGAACGACGTGGCGGTGATCGCGGCCGGCGCTGTCTCGCGATAATCGATCGCTACATCGTCGCCGTCAGCGCGATGGATCACCATGAACCCGCCACCGCCCATATTGCCGGCGCGCGGATAGGTCACCGCCATCGCAAAGCCGACCGCGACCGCGGCATCCACGGCGTTGCCGCCCTTTTTCAGAATGTCGACGCCGACGCGGGCCGCCTGCGGCTCCTGCGCCACTACCATGCCGTCGTGAGAGGTTGCGGTTTGCGCACGACCGACCAGTTCTTGTCCGGCCGCCGCGCCGTGCAGGGCGCAAAGGGCGATCAGTGCCAACGGCGCGCAGCATCTGGCTCCGATGCGCGCCCAAAACGTGTTCTGTCTTGTCATTGTTTTACAGCATCGACGGCAGCACGCGGTCGGGCGGGCGGTGGCCGTCCAAGAACGTCTTGATGTTAACGATGACCTTTTCGCCCATGTCGACACGACCCTCGAGCGTGGCTGAGCCGAGATGCGGCAGCAGCACGACCTTGCCGGCGCGCGCGAGTTTGATGAGCCGCGGCGTGACGGCCGGCTCCTTCTCGAACACATCGAGACCGGCGCCTGCGATCTCCTCCGCCTCAATCAGCCGTCCGAGCGCGTTTTCGTCAATCACCTCGCCGCGCGCGGTGTTGACCACGTAAGCCTCGGGCCGGATCAGCTTGAGCCGACGCGCCGACAGCAGATGGTAGGTCGCCGGCGTGTGCGGACAATTTACCGAAATGATGTCCATGCGCATGAGCATCTGATCGAGACTTTCCCAGTAGGTCGCGTGCAACTCTTCCTCGATGTGCGGCGCCACGCGGCGGCGATTGTGATAATGGATTTTCAGGCCGAACGCCTGCGCGCGCCGCGCCACCGCCTGGCCGATGCGGCCCATACCGACGATGCCGAGACGTTTGCCCCAGATGCGATGGCCCAGCATCCAGGTCGGGCTCCAGCCGTTCCAGTCGGCGTTGCCGGTGAGCACATTGGCGCCCTCGGCCAAGCGGCGCGGCACCGCGAGGACCAGCGCCATGGTCATGTCGGCGGTATCTTCGGTCAGCACACCGGGCGTGTTGGTCACGGTTATGCCGCGCTGTACCGCGCTCGCCACGTCGATGTTGTCGACGCCGTTGCCGAAATTGGCGATCAGGCGCAAGCGCTCGCCCGACTGGCTGATCACCGAGCGGTCGATGTGGTCGGTGACGGTCGGAACGATCACGTCGGCAGTCTTGGCGGCTTCGGCGAGCTGCGCCTGACTCATCGGCTTGTCGTCGTGATTGAGACGCGCATCGAATAATTCGCGCATGCGCATCTCGACGCTGTCCGGAAGCCGGCGAGTCACCACCACCAGCGGCTTTTTGCCCTGTGCCATGCTAGGACGCCTTGAAAGATCAACCACTTACGGCTCAGGAAAAGCGACAGACCGACGGGTTTTAGCGACGGGTCCGCCGGCTCAATGTCAACCATGCGGAGCGATTGCCCAGCGGTCAAGTTCGGCCTCGACGGGGCAGTACGCTACTTTGATTAAGGCAAAGGTTTCAACTCCTCTGGCATCACCGGCGTTCCTTCAGAGTTGGTGGAGGCGCGCACGAGGAACCTCCAAAGTATCGGCGATACCGTAGATGAGAGCGCGCTCCTTTTCTGATATGGGCTTGTTCAGCGAGACTAGTAGGCAACAGAACTTGATTAACATTTCGCGGTCATTCATTTGCATCTGGCTTCGATTCCGCACGAGGAGGTCCTTTGCGCGATCCGGTCCATCGCGAAGGAAGGTTTGTGCCATCTGAGTAATCGCACCGCGATCAAGCTGGGAGCCTCGGACTTGCAGATAAATTTCTGCAACACAATCAAGTTTATTCTCTGAGATGTTGCCATCTACAACTGACAAAGCTGTCAGCGTCCAAAGAATGTTACGCAAGGCCTGCTCGTTAGGAATATACCTCTGTTGTGACGGCGCAATTTTCGAAGTGGTTGCTTTGTTGTTGGTATTCATGGCCCAATTAAAAAGGCCTATTCCTAGCAGACCAATCATGGATGGGCCGACTATAATTGCAAAACACTTGAACCAATCCTCTTCAGTCCAATATCGAATTCGATAACGGTCGAATGGATCAAAGATCAGGAACACCCCGAGAATAATTACAGTCCACAACGCGGACCCCGCGGCCCAAGCTCTGAACCGAGTTGCATTAAGCAGGTCCTGTAGCTTGACTCCGCTTACCTTGAATACGCCCTCAATACCAACTTGTTGGCCGAATGCCCAACCCGCAAATCCTGCGGAGAATGGCATGACAATCCAACCAAGTCCCCGGGGAATGAGGCGGGTATTGAACAACGCTTCCATTGCTACAAACAGTGCCGCCTCAACAGCGAAAGTTGCGACAAAAAAAATCGCAAAAAACACAGCTCCTTGAACAATGGGACTTTTTGTAGACATTTGGGTCGCCGCGGGCGCTCACACCTTAGCAAACTAGCACATCCGGTGAAGAGCGGTGCCGCAATATTTGTCGCTCGTAACTCGCGAAGCCGCGCGTACGTCGTCCCACCTCTCATAAAGGGATATCAAGCCATCCCTTGGCATTCAGCCGAATGGGGATTTGCCGAGACCGAGCACACAGCGTAAATCTGAACGCCCCACTCCGGGGAAGCTAACGAAAGCGACGCCTCTCGTGCCTTTGATTCATAGACGCACACACTACAGCACCATCATTGTGCCGGTTGCCGGCGGCCCGCGCGCGCCAAATTGCGGACTTGACGCCCGCTGCAAGTGGGTCGAACTTTGCAAAAGCCGACGGGATGCCCTCAAAACCGACAATGCCCGATGTGTAACGCCTATTCTCGAATCGCGGCGCTTACCGCTATCCTTTCGAGTTTGTGCTTTGCTGCACCAGTAAAGGCAGGCCCGTTGGACTATGGCATCGCGGCGTATAACAGCGCCGACTACGCAACAGCGCTGCGATCTTTGAAGCCGTTCGCCGACCGAGGTGACCCCGAAGCGGAAAACTATCTCGGACTGATGAATGAATTTGGCCGTGGCGTACCACAGGACTACGCCCTGGCGCTGAAATGGTACCGGATCGCCGCGGAGCAAGGCGACGCCGAGGCCCAATACAACCTTGCATCCATGTATCAAAACGGCAAGGGCGTGTCGAAGAACTACGTTGAGGCAGTCAAGTGGTATAGGCGGGCTGCCGAACAGGGTCTTGCCGCGGGACAGCTTGTTCTCGGAGTCATGTACGAAATTGGCATGGTTGAACCGAAGGACCTTGTCTCCGCCTACATGTGGGTCAATTTAGCGGCTGCGCAGAGCTTACAAGGTGCGCAAGAGGAACGAGAAAAGATTGAGCGGCAGATGACTGCCGCGCAAGTCGCCGAAGCGCAGAACCTCTCGCGCGAGTGGCGGCCAAGACCAGAACGGTAGTTCGGTCGATGAGTGAAGATTTTCTTGATTTGGTCCAGAGATCGATTGACTACGGTCTCTCTATTGGTGGTTCGGCGTCGGTAATCTTTGACACTGCCGCCGAGCATGTGGCGGTTCTGCTAAGCGATGCGGTGGATTCCTTTCGCCGAGGATCGTTCGGCACATCCATTTTTCTTGCAATCACAGCTATGGAGGAAACGGCAAAGGCAGAAATCATAACGTTTCGCGTGCGCCCACGTCCGGACGGCTCAACGCGCGGACGCGATCCATTGCGCCATCATTTCACGAAACACCAGCTCGCCATCCGGGAAACCACGTTCATGGGCAGGCTGCCCAATCTCCTAGGCCCTGAGGTTTGCGCGCGACTTAAGCAGGAGGCCGGCACCGGCTGTTTTGAAAAGCTCCGGGAAAAAGCCCTTTACGTAGATTTCAACGAGCACGGAGTCCACACACCAGAGGCCACGATCACTCAGGAGCGAGCCCGCGAAATTGTGTTGCTGGCCCTAGAATGCGCCGATGACATACTTGTCGGATGGACCAATGCATCTTGGCTCCTTCGGCAACGCTTTGAACCCTGGTTCGCCGAATTTTCAATACGTCGATTGTGAATTTCCATTGCAGCGCCGTCGTCTCTAAAATCGATTGCGGCATTCGCCTTTGACCGTGGGACCCATCCCGACGGTCTTTTTGTGCCCGCGCACCGGCTGCTCTTCCGTCGGCGTCTCCTGTAGGCGCGTCAGCCCCCTGTGCCATTGCCTGCCTCTCGAAATTGGCCCGGAAGCTATTTTGCGCCGCGGACCGAGCGCCTCCGTCACCATGCGGTTCACGGGAAGCAGCGAGAACGGCCGTATGCGGCACGGTCCGTTCAGGTCTCCTTAACCCCGCTGACCGACACTTGAGGCCGGGAGGTAGTTCATCGTTTGTCTCTACCAGATGGATTGCGCTCTCACAAAGCGCGCCGGGGAATCCCGGCCTAACCAGGTTACGAAACCGTGACGGGGCATGGCGCGGGAACATCGCGTCATGGGAGGCTGATGATCGCGTGGCTTCGGGCCGTTTTCGCGGCATTGTTAACGTACACGTCGGCCGTCGCCCCACTGCATGCGGCCAGTGACACCGCACCAAGCGGGCTGCCCGTGCCGCGTTTTGTCAGCATCAAAGCGGATCGCGTCAATGTCCGAGGCGGTCCGGACAAGGACCACGACGTCTCTTTCATCTTCACCCGCGTCGGATGGCCGGTCGAAATCACCGCCGAGTTCGAGAATTGGCGCCGCATCCGCGATTCTGATGGGTCCGAGGGCTGGGTCTATCATTCGCTGCTGTCGGGCAAACGTACGGCGGCGGTGCAGCTCAAAGTGAAGACTGATCTCGCCATGCTGCACGCGGAACCCGACGCCAAGAGCCCGGTCACCGCGGAACTCGAGGCTGGGGTGATGGGAACGGTCAAATCCTGCAACGGCGCCTGGTGCCGCATTGCCGGCAAGAATTTCGAAGGCTGGGTCGAACAGGACGATCTGTGGGGTGTCTACCCCAATGAGAAGGTCGAATAATTCTTCCGTCGTCACCCGCGAAGGCGGGCGCGAGTATTCGCGTGGCTGCACGCCACGAATCTAAGAATTGCTGTGTTTACTGGATGGCCCGCCTGCGCGGGCCTTGAGCGCGGGGCTTAACCCTGCTTACGCCGCAGCCGGACCACCACGTCGATGCGGGCGATCTCGTAACCTTCCGGCGGCGTTGGGGCCCTGCCGACCACGACGTCGCTGGCCGGAATGTCGAGCAGATCGTTCTTGTCCTCGACGAAGAAGTGATGGTGCTCGGTATTATTGGTGTCGAAATAGGCCTTCGAGCCGTCCACCGCGACTTGGCGCAGCAGGCCGACTTCGGTGAACTGGTGCAGCGTGTTGTAGACCGTGGCGAGCGAGACCGGCACCTTGGCGTGGGTCGCTTCCTCATAGAGCATTTCCGCGGTGACGTGGCGGTCGCCCTTGCCGAATAGAATCCAGCCCAAGGCCATGCGCTGCCGCGTCGGCCGCAAGCCCACTTCCCGCAGCTTCGACTTGACGTCATGCCAGGGACAGCCGGTCATGTCGCCGCGCATCGGCATTGCGCGCGGTTGAAAAACAGGCCCAAAGGCGGTTGAACGCGACTGTGTCATTGCGGCACCAGGAACCAAGGCTTGGATGAGATCGTTGCAAGTGAAATCATTATACGCCGGCCGGCGAATGCTGCAACTGTCATGCCGGTAACGGGGGGCCGCTTCCACGCCATAGCTGGGGATGCGACTGAGGACTTGGCTGGGGACGAATTGGGGGCCTGCCTCGGGTGCGGCTTTGCCGGTTTCCTCCCATATGTTAGGGGTTTGGACCGTCTTGGGGGCGGAGATGATGCTGATGCCTGAGCGCCGTTCTAATTTCGAATACGAGGACTTGCTGGCTTGCGGGCGTGGTGAGTTGTTCGCTGCGGGTCCACAACTGCCGCTGCCGCCAATGCTGATGTTCGACCGCATTTCCGAAATCGCGGAAGCCGGCGGCGAGTACGGCAAGGGGCTGGTCCGGGCCGTGCTGGATCTCAAGCCTGACCTCTGGTTCTTCCCCTGCCATTTTAAGGGCGACCCGGTGATGCCCGGCTGCCTCGGCCTCGACGCGCTATGGCAGATGCTCGGATTTTTTCTTGGCTGGGTTGGAGGTGCGGGCAATGGCCGTGCGCTCGGCATGGGCGAGATCAAATTCTCGGGCCAGGTGCTGCCGACGATGAAGCGCATCGTTTACGGCATCGACATCAAGCGGGTGATGCGGTCGAAACTCGTGCTCGGCATTGCCGATGGCTGGCTGTCGGCAGACGGCTCGGTGATCTACCGCGCGCTCGACCTCAAGGTGGGCCTGTTCCAGAACTCCGTCCCGCAGGCAAACGGCGCCTGAGCCGCATTTTGGACGCAGACAGGCGGACGAGGCGAAGATGAGGCGTGTAGTCGTCAGCGGGTTGGGTATCGTCTCATCGATCGGCAACAACACGCAGGAAGTGTTGGCTTCGTTGCGCGAGGCCAAATCGGGCATCGTCCGCGCCGACAAATACGCCGAACTCGGCTTCCGCTGCCAAGTACACGGCGCACCCACACTCGATGCGAGCGAAGTCGTCGATCGCCGCGCCATGCGTTTTCTCGGCGGCGGCGCCGCCTGGAACCACGTCGCTATGGAACAGGCAATTCGCGATTCAGGCCTGGAAGAATCCCAGGTGTCCAACGAACGCACCGGCCTGATCATGGGCTCGGGCGGCCCGTCGACCCGCGCCATCGTTGAGGCCGCCGACGTGGCCCGTTCGAAGGGCCCGAAGCGCGTCGGCCCATTCGCGGTGCCCAAGGCCATGTCGTCGACCGCCTCGGCGACGCTGTCGACCTGGTTCAAGATCAAGGGCGTAAACTATTCGATCTCGTCGGCCTGCGCGACCTCGAACCATTGTATCGGCAATGCCTACGAGACCATTCAGATGGGCAAGCAGGATATTATTTTCGCCGGCGGCTGCGAGGAGCTGGACTGGACGTTGTCGGTTTTGTTCGACGCCATGGGGGCGATGTCGTCGAGCTTCAACCAGACGCCCGACAAGGCCTCACGCGCCTATGATGCCGATCGCGACGGCTTTGTCATAGCGGGCGGCGCCGGCGTGCTGGTGCTCGAGGAACTCGACCACGCCAAGGCGCGCAACGCCAAAATCTATGGCGAGGTGGCGGGCTATGGCGCCACGTCCGACGGCGCCGACATGGTGCAGCCATCAGGCGAAGGCGCGGTGCGCTGCATGCGCATGGCGCTCCATTCGGTCAAGCCGCCCGTCGACTACATCAATCCGCACGCCACCTCGACGCCGATCGGCGATCTGAAGGAGATCGAGGCGATCCGCGAAGTGTTTGGCGCGAAGTGTCCGCCGATTTCAGCCACCAAGTCGCTCACCGGCCATTCGCTCGGCGCCGCCGGGGTGCACGAAGCCGTCTACTCGCTCTTGATGATGAATTCGGGCTTCATCTGCGAAAGCGCCAATATCCACGCTCTTGATCCGGCGTTTGCCGACATGCCGATCGTTCGCGCGCGCCAGGACAACGTCACGCTCGGCTGCGTGCTCTCCAACTCGTTCGGCTTCGGCGGCACCAACGCCTGCGTCGTGTTCAAGCATGTGGATGCTTGACCGATGCAGGGGCTGATGCACGGCAAGCGCGGTCTGATCATGGGGGTCGCCAACGACCACTCGATCGCCTGGGGCATTGCCCGGACGCTGGCCGCGCACGAAGCAAAGCTTGCCTTCACCTATCAGGGCGATGCGCTCGGCAAGCGCGTCAAGCCGCTCGCGGCCTCGGTGAACGCCGATCTGGTGCTGCCGTGCGATGTCGAGAACATCGAGTCGGTCGACGCGGTCTTCGCCGAGCTCGGCCGCGCCTGGGGCAAGCTCGATTTCCTGGTCCACGCCATCGCCTTTTCCGACAAGAACCAGCTGGCCGGCCGCTACGCCGATACGACTCGCGAGAATTTCCTGCACACGATGCTGATCTCGTGCTTCTCGTTCACCGAGTCGGCGAAGCGTGCTGCTGCGATGATGCCGGACGGCGGCGCCATGGTGACACTGACCTATAACGGCGGTCAGCGGGCGATGCCGAACTATAATGCCATGGGAGTCGCCAAGGCGGCGCTGGAAGCTTCGGTGCGCTATCTCGCGGTCGATTTCGGCAAGGACCGCATCCGCGTCAACGCGATCTCGTCGGGGCCAATCCGTACGCTGGCCGGCGCCGGCATCGGCGACGCGCGCTCGATGTTCGCGTTCCAGCAGCGGCATTCGCCGCTGCATCGCGGTGTGACGCTCGACGAACTCGGCGGTGCCGGAGTTTATCTGCTCTCGGAGCTTTCGACCGGCGTTACCGGCGAAGTCCATTTCGTCGATTCCGGCTACAACGTCATCGCCATGCCGCACCCGGACGCGCTGCGCGCGGACGCCAAGCAGGCGACGGAAGACGCTGCAAAATAAAGCCGTTTCTGCTCTGTTGACGCTGCTGGCGCTTCCGCGCCGGACAAAAGGCACTTACCTTTACCTAGTGAAATAATTACACTATGCTCTGGGCGTGCCAAAGCTCAAGCGGTTTCCCGGCTGCCGCATTGTGATCTACCCGAGAGATCACCGGCCACCGCACGTTCATGTCGAATTCCGCGACGGAGACCGCTGTAAGGTCGAGATTGAGACGCTCTTGGTTACCGGTACTGTGCGACCAACTGGTAAATTGGCAAAACCGCTCGCATGGATCGCTGCCAACCAGGATTGGCTGTTGATGAAATGGAGGGAGACCGTGCGATGAAAAAGCCACCTCTGATCCGTAGCGTGAAGGCCAAGGCTCCAACGACGCTGGAAATCGACTGGAGCACCGGCGGGCCGCTTACGGTTGATGTCTCTCGCCTTATTAAGCGCTTCAAGATTTATGCGCCGCTAAAGAACGCAGCGCTCTTCGCGAAGGCCAAGGCCGATCCATGGGGCCACGCGGTGAATTGGCCTGGCGACATCGATATGGGCGCCGATCAACTCTACGAACTCGGGCGGGAACAGGCGGGCGAATGGGGACCCGAGCGCTTTGGCACCTGGATGACAACGCACGCGCTCTCGCTCAGTGCCGCAGCTGATGCTCTCGGCCTTTCGCGGCGCATGATTGCGCACTATCGCACGGGTTCCAAGCCGATCCCGCGCGTGGTGGCGCTCGCCTGTGAAGGCTTGAGCGTACGGTGGAAGAAGCACGCTGCTTAGGCGCGCTTATGGGACACCAGGTGGAGGGCTCTCCTTCACAGCTTCGCTAGGTGCGGCATGACTTCGCCTGAAAACAAACCAAGCGAGCGCAGCGCGTCGGCGAGCGACATGGTGCCGAGGAACATGTAGGTCAAAAAGTAATTGACGCCGAGTTCGCGGACCTGCCGCTCGATCTCTGCGCGCACGGTTTGCGGCGAGCCCGCTATCACCGAACCGTCAGCCAACCCATCCTCGTAGGTTGCGCCGCGCGGCACATTGAGGCGCGATGTCAGGCCGGTCACGCCGTGCTTGACGCGCAGCCAGTTGAGGTTGGCGAGGTGCTGTTCCATGGGAGCCTTGGCGAAGCGGTGCGCCTCCGCGTCCGTGTCGGCGACGAAAACGTGCCGCATGACGCCGACCACTGCACCGCCGGAAAATTCCGCCTTGGGCTGCGCCGGCGCGCCGCGTTTTCCCAGCGCGGCCTTGTAGGCCTCGATGTTTTTCTTGGCGAACGGGGTCGGCCCGAGCGTTACGTAGTGCAAGCCGTGCTCGCCCGCCCAGGTCGAGCCAATCTCGTTCGACGATGCGTACCAGAACGGCGGATGCGGCTGCTGCAGCGGGTGCATCGCGATCGGCACGTTTTCGTAGGTGTAGTGCGGGCCCTTATAGGTCAGCGTATCGGTGGTCAGGCCGGCGCTGAGGCAATCGAACGCGTCCATGAAAATGTCGCGCGAATCCTCGTGTTCGACCTTGTGGTATTTCAGCTCGTAGGGTGACACGCCGCGACCGACACCGACATCGAGCCGGCCGTAGCTCATGTGATCGAGCATGCAGATTTCTTCGATCAGACGCAGCGGCGAGTAGAGCGGCAACAGATAGACCAGCGGACCCATGCGCATGCGTTTGGTCGCCCGCGCCAGCGCGCCCATGTAGATGCCGGGCACCGGCACCATGTTGAGGGGCGTGGCGTGGTGTTCGGCAAGATGCAGGCAATACATGCCGGCCTCGTCGGCTGCCGCGGCGAATCGCAGCCGTTCATCGAACAGCGTCGTCAGCGGCCGCGCCCCGTCCTCGATGTGATCGAAAAGTCCGATTTTCATAATGCCTCGTTTGGTTTGACGTTGAGCATTCCCGCATCTGCGGGACCTGGCATCGTGGTGTGCTATTTGAGTTTGCGTTTTCGTGCGGATGCGCGGCCGACGGGCGGATTTGTCCTGATCAGCCCGATACGCCGTCCCATGTGGGCGCAATCTTCGTCCGTTTTCAGTCCCGCGGCGCGGATGCCAAAGGCCGCCAACTCGTCGTCGCGATCCTCGGTGTCGCCAGTGACGCCGACCGCGCCGATCACCTCGCCATCATCGTTGCGGATCACCATGCCGCCGCCTTCTGGAAAAAGCTGCTCGTCGCTCGCCGCGATCAGATAGCGCATGAAGATCGGCCGCTCCTCGGCCCGCCGGTGAACCAGCATGGAGCTGCGCCCAAGCGCCAGCGCCGCGTAGGCTTTGCCGAACGCCATCTCGAACCGGATCATCGATGCTCCGTCCTCCTTCTTGAAGGCTTTGACCTTGCAGCCAGGCTCGACGACGATCACGGCGAGCGGCCTGGTGTCGAGCGCTGTGCCGCGCTCGATGATGGCGTCGATGATATGCTCGGCTTGCGCGAGCTTGATGGCGCTCATTATCCCCAATCCGGCGAAGCGTCCGGCCCTCTCTTGCGGCCGTCTTGTGGCATCTTCTGCGCGTTTCTTCCATATATCCCCACGACATGCCGGGCATTCGCCTCTTGCCTCCGTTGGGCCTGCGGGCCACATCTGCGCGGGCATGCCCACGCCGCCGCCCATAGTCATCGAGCGCCTGGTCAAAACCTACAAGACCGTGCGGGCCGTAGACGGCATCTCGTTCACGCTGAGGCCCGGCTCGATCACCGCGCTCCTTGGCGGCAACGGGGCTGGCAAGACCACGACCATCGCCACGATCATGGGACTGGTGACGCCGACCTCAGGCCGCGTGACGGTGCTCGGCGCCGAAATGCCGCAGCAGCGCTACCGCGTGTTGCATCGAATGAATTTTGAAAGCCCGTATGTCGAAGTGCCGATGCGGCTCACGGTGCGGCAGAATATGAAGGTCTTCGGCGAACTCTACTGTGTCGACGATTTGCCCGCCCGTATCGAACAGCTCGGCCGCGAACTCGATCTGACCGATCTGCTCGACCGGCCGACGGGGAAACTGTCTTCCGGCCAGAAGACGCGGGTCTCCCTTGCTAAAGCATTGATCAACAACCCCGACGTGC
>DASZWK010000171.1:0-7378 GCA_035546235.1 Xanthobacteraceae bacterium
CGTGCGCGGTCTGCTTGCGCTCTACGGCGAAGCGAGCGGACTGGTGCCGCCGCTCGACGTCCGGCAGCTTTTGACCGCGGGCGCCGTCTATCTGACGCGAACCGGCCTTTCCTATTACGCAACGACGGAGGCGGAGCGGCGCCAACGCGGCGACGACGTGCTGCACTGGCTTGCGGAGGGCAAACTCAAGCCCCGCGTCGACAGCACCTATAGTCTGCAAGATGCGGCGCAGGCGCATCGCGCCATCGAAAGCCGCGGCACCATCGGCAAGATATTGCTGGTGCCGCGGCCGCGGCGGCAGAAAGATCAGCCCGCTACGCCGCCGGGACCAGCGTGAACGGCGCGATCTGCGGCGCGGTCTTGAAATACACCGCCTGCAGTTCTGTCGAGTCCTTGAACTCGGTCTGCCGCAGCCGCCGGAAAATCACGCTGGCGGTCAGCGACGGCTGGTCGAACGGATACGGGTCGATGGCGATCGTGCCGGTTTCGCGCGGCGTCAGGCTCATGCCGAGACCGGCCTTGCCGGAATACCCGACAGGCACCGGTTCGATCCGGTCCGCCTTCAACACCTCGGTGCTGCAGATATAGAGCGAGAGGATGTCCCAGACCTGCAGGAGATTGTAGTTGGTGGCGAGTTCGGCCTGATCGAGCTTTTCGGCGACCGTCTTCTGCTTGGCTTCGCTGCGGGCGATGAAGGCCTCGATCGACGCTGGCAGCTTGCCGCGCTGGATCGCGGATGGCGCGGTGATGACGCCGTAGCGCCCTTGCCACAGCCCAGTTCGGTGCTTGGCGATCATCAGTCCCGCATAGGCATCGATGGCGCCGAGCCAGTCGCCGGCCCATTCGAACGCCTCAAGCTGCTTTTCGTCGTTGGGCACTTCCCGGTAATTCGGCGTCTTGCCGGTAGCAGGGTTGAGCTGCGGGCCAGTCTCGTAACGGATCCAGCCGCGATCGTGAAACATGGCGGCGCGCACCAGCGAGCCATAGGGCCGCGGTTTCTCGAATTTCTCGTTGCCCCAATGCGCGGCAAACAGGCCCGAGAGCTGGGCATGATCGTTCTGCGTGATCATGACAATCGAGCCGTCGGATTCGTAGCGAACGATCATGGCTGTCTCTTACGTCAAAGCTGGAAGGTTGAAAGCCGACGCATCATTGTGCGCGATCCCAACTGGGAACGCGACCGTTATCTGTGCACCGCCGAGGCGCGCCATATGCACGGCTAACGCAACCATCCGTTGCCGCGCCCGCCAATAAGCGATGCGAAAAGCGGCACGATAAATTCCCGGTGCCGGATTGGAGCGAGCAATTCATGCGCGGTGATAACCGCGCGCCGCGGCCGAGCGCTCAGCGCCATTCGGCCGCGCAAAACTAGAACTTGCCGCAGGGCGCAGGCTTCTGGCTCGATCGGCGTCCGGTATACGCATCAATCGTCTCATCAACGCAGGCACCGCTGGACAGCTGGACCCTCCTGATGATCGTCGCGCCCTGCTTCTTGATATCGATGATGCGCTCCGGCGTGACCGCCGAAGGCTGCGGGCTTTGCGCCAGCGCCGGCTGAACAAAAAACGACCAGGCAACCTGGGTAAACAGATCCTGGGTCACGATCCATCGGGAAATCTGTTGGCTCGGGTTCTGCAGCGGCGTCAGGGTGACAAGAATGTCGCCCGACGGGCACGAAACCAGGTCGATCGCATAGTTCGTACTGGAGCTGGGCTTGACGTGGTCGATGCCGTGCAGGCAATCAACATTTCTCTGCCAGGCCTCTTCCTGCGCCTTGGCGGCGTCGACGTTGGCAAATGGCGACAGTCCAAGGGCAACGGCCGACGCCCACTGATAGATTTGAGGTAAACCGGCAAAAAGCGCGATTATGATCGTTGGGTACATCAGCACCCATTGCCACCATTGCCGCGGTGAATCGCTCATGGCCCGCCCCTCTGTGGCTGGTGAACCGTCAGTGGCGTGTGTAGCTTGAGCCTATCTCGTCATTCTATGATATCCATCACAGCGCGAGCCGAATTCTCATCTCGGCTAGTAACGTATTCACAGCATTGCAGAATCCGTCCTAACGCGATGAAAGGTTTGGCTTCTCCCGCGTTGACAATTGTCCGCAGGTTCGAGCGCCTCAACCTTTCCCGGCGCTCAATCCGAGAATCTTCCGCGCATCGTTAGGCGTCGCGACGTGGTCGCCCAGAACCTCGATGATTTTCGCCGCCTTCTCGACCAGCGCCGCGTTGCTCGGTGCGAGCTTGCCGCGTTCCAGATAAAGATTGTCTTCGAGCCCGACCCGCGGGTGGCCGCCAAGGAGCACGGTCTGCGCCACCATCGGAAACTGGTGCAGCGAAATGCCGAAGGCGAACCACGGCGCATCCGGCGGTAACAGGTTGCGCATATAGGTCATCGCCTCGGGGGTCGCCGGCTGGCCCCAAGAGATACCGAGGCAGATCTGAAACATGCCGGGCGGCTTGACGTAACCGTTTTCGATAAAGCGCTTGGCGAGCAGAAGATGCCCGGTCTCGAACACTTCGAGCTCCGGCATCACGCCCGCGTCCTTGATCGACAGCGCCATCTTCTGCAGGTGCGCCGGCGTATTGACGAACACGCGGTCGCCCATGTTGAGGCTGCCCATGTCGAGACTGCAAATGTCGGGCTTGATCTCCAACACATGCTGCACGCGCTGTTCCGGCGAGCGGAGCACGCTTTCGGGCCCGGCCTTCGATGGGTCATGCGGATCGTGGTGAAAGCGTGCGCCCGGCCCGGTGGTAAGATTGATCAGTACGTCGGTGCCGCTCGCCCTGATGCGCTCGACCGCCTCGCGATAATGCGCGGTCTCCATGCTCGGCTTGCCGGTATTCGGATCGCGCACGTGGATGTGGACGATGGCGGCGCCCGCCTTTGCGGCGTCGATCGACGATGCGGCGATCTGCGCGGGCGTCACCGGCACCGCCGGGTTGCGCCCCGGCGTATCGGCCGCGCCGGTCACCGCGCAGGAGATGATCACCTTGCGTTGCATACACCCCTCCCCCAAGCACTGCTGTCAGCGAGCGCACTCGCAGCCGATTGTGTTGATGGTTTATAGCGGGCCGGAGCGGCCGTGTCGCCGGGATCAAGGGCCCGCGCAAACGAAAACGACCACGAGCGAGAGGCGCGCGTTCATCCGGCGTCGCCTGTTCTCCCGTGGCCGTCAGGGCGATGAGGACTTACAATGGCACGGTCATCGCCACTTGCGGCGACCATGTAACATTGCTTGGTGACACGGACATGACTCCGAACTCGGGCCAAATCCGCATCGGGATCGGCGGCTGGACATTCGAGCCGTGGCGCGGAGTGTTTTATCCGCAAGGCCTGCCCCACACCCAGGAACTGCGATACGCCAGCGAACGGCTGAGTTCGATCGAGGTGAACGGCACGTTCTACCGGACGCAAACACCGGCGACGTTTCGAAAGTGGGCGAGCGAAGTGCCGGACGGCTTTGTCTTCGCACTCAAGGGTCCGCGTTTTGCCGTCAACCGCCGTGTGCTGAAAGAGGCCGGAGACTCGATCAAACGTTTTGTCGATTCCGGCATCGCCGAACTGGGCGGCCATTTGGGTCCCCTGCTCTGGCAGTTCGCGCCGACCAAAAAATTCGATGCCGCCGACTTCGGCGGATTTTTGGAACAATTGCCGGACAAGGTCGGCCGGATCGGGCTGCGCCACGTGATTGAGGTGCGGCACGACAGCTTCTGCACCGGCGAATTCATAGCCCTTGTGCGCCAGTTCAAAATGCCGGTCGTCTACACCGATCACGCCAAATACCCGAACATCGCCGATCTCACCGGGGATTTCGTCTATGCCCGCTTACAGCGAGGCGAGGATACGGTGCCGACCGCCTATCCGCCCAAGGACATCGCCGCCTGGGCCAAGCGCCTGCGCATTTGGGCGGACGGCAAGGTCCCAGACGATCTTCCGCGCATCGAACCCTCGGCGAAGTCGGCCGCTGGGCCGCGCGAGGTGTTTGCCTACGTGATCCACGAAGGAAAGATACGCGCGCCCGCCGGTGCCATGGCGTTGATCGCCGAGTTAAAGGGCTGAACGGAAGATCGTCAGGCTGCCGTAGCAAAAATGCTAACGGCCACGTTCGACTCGGCGCGCGTACATCCGGCGTCACCTGATCGTTACCCGTGGCCGTCCCGCGGCAGAGCCTGCGCTCAACACCGCTCGTTGCTAAATAGTGGTGTCCGGCCATTTATGCAAGGGCGGCTTTGTGCAAGACTGCGGTTCCGGCATTATTCTGCCGTCTCGCTCTGCCGCAAACTCGATATTTCGCAAAGTTTTGTTCTTGGCCGGGTCGTCGGCCAAAATCCGGGAGAGAATAAATGACACCGAACCAACCGAACGATGCAGCCGGCATCCAACGCGCGGTCCAAAGCGCGGTCCGCGATCATTGGGTGCTATTTCTGATCGAGGGCATCGTGCTTCTCATTCTGGGCATTGCCGCCATCCTGGTACCGATGGTGGCGACAATCGCCTTCACCATCCTGATCGGCTGGCTGTTCCTCATCTCCGGCGTCGTCGGGCTGGTCACGACGTTCTGGATGCGCCACGCCCCGGGATTCTGGTGGTCGCTGGTCTCCGCCGTGGTCGGCATCGTCGCCGGTGCACTGCTGCTGCGCTGGCCCGTCACCGGTTCGCTGTCGCTGACTTTGGTGCTGGCAGCCTTTTTCATTGTCGAGGGCGTGGCCACCATCATGTACGCCGTCGAACATCGCAATCAGCTGAGCGGACGCTGGGGCTGGATGCTGGTCAGCGGCATCGTCGATCTCATCCTCGCCGGCATCATCGTTGCCGGACTACCGGGCACGGCCCTGTGGGCGCTCGGCCTGCTGGTTGGCATCAACTTGATATTCGGCGGCATTGCGATGATCGGCATGGCGACGGCGGCCAAGCCGCACGCCTAATTCGCTGCCCCCGCTGCGTCGTCGCGGCGCAGGCGTCCGCCTGTCGCGCCAATCGCGGCTGGGATAGGCTCTGATTGCAGGCGCGCAGCTTCGACAAGCGCCTGTACGACTGGGAGGACACGATGCGAACGCCATTCAAACTGATGACAGCCGGCGCGCTGGCGTTTGCGGCCGCCATGGCGGCGAACGCGGCAGTGCGGGCGGACGATTACCCGAACAAGCCGATCCGGATCATTTCCGATTCTGCGCCCGGCAGCGCGGTGGACGTGACGTTCCGCATCATCATGGACCGGCTCGGCAAGGAGTTGGGCCAGCAGATCGTCCCGGTCGACCAGCCGGGCGCCAGCGGCGCGCTCGCCGCACATGCCGCATCCGACGCGGTCCCCGACGGCTACACGCTGTTCGCACCGGCGCTGTCTCTGTTCATCTCGCTACCCGGCAAGGCGCCAAATCTTCCAGTGGTCCTGCCGCGCGACTTCTTGCCCGTGGCGTCGCTGGTGGATCAGCCGATGTTCATTTGCGTCAGCGCCAAATCCGGTATCAAGACGCTGGCTGAACTGATCGCAGACGCCAAGAAGAAGCCCGGCCAACTTGGCTTCGCCACTACGGGGATCGGACGCATTACCCACCTGACCGGGTTGCTGCTGCAAAGCCGCGCCGGCATCAAGCTGCAGGTCGTACCTTATACCGGCGGCCCGGCTGCGGCGCTGACCGATGTAATCGGCGGCCGCGTGCCGATGATCATCGAAGGCTATTCGGGTCTCGCCGGCGCCATCCAGGCGCACACGATCACCGTCCTGGCAGTTGGCTCGCGCAAACGCCTTCCCGGTTTTCCCGATCTGCCGACGGTGGCGGAGTCCTTCCCAGGCTTTGCGGCCGGCGGCTGGCAAGGCATCGTGGCGCCAAAGGGCACGCCGCAGGCGGCGATCCAGAAGATCAATGCAGCCATGAAGAAGGTTTTGGCTGAGCCCGATATCGCCAAGCAGATGGCGCTGCGCGGCGCCTATGTGGACGCCATGACGCCGTCCGAGGTGAACGAATTCATCAATGCCCAGCAGGCGCAATGGAAGCCGGTGCTCGAAGCGTTCGAAGCGAGCATTAAGAAATAACACGAGACGTACGCATACCGAGCGGGGCCTCCTATGAAATCCGCACGCCGGCGAATACTGCGTCTGGCGGCAGGGGCAGTCGCGCTCCCGGCCCTGACACGGATTGCTGACGCGCAAACCTACCCGTCGCGGCCGGTGCGCATCGTTGTCGGCCTGCCGCCAGGACTGACGCCCGACATCGGCGCTCGCTTGATCGCGCAGTCGCTATCGCAGCGGCTCGGCCAACAGTTCATCGTCGACAACAAGCCCGGCGGCGCCAGCAATCTCGCCACCGAAATCGTCGTCAGGGCGCCGGCGGACGGCTACACGCTTCTATTGGCGGTTGCCGGAAACGCCATCGAGGCCCCGATCTACACTCATCTGAATTTCGATTTCCTCCGCGACATTGTCCCGGTCGCCAGCATCGGCCGCACGCCGTTCGTGATGGTGGTGCCGCCGTCGCTCCCCGTGCGCTCCGTTCCCGAATTCATCGCCTATGCGAAAGCCAATCCCGGCAAGATCAATTTCGGCTCACCGGGCAGCGGCAGCGCCAATCATGTCTTCGTTGAACTGTTTCGCATGATGACCGGTGTCGAGCTGGTTCACGTACCGTACCGCAGCAGCATGCTGCCGGACCTGCTGGCGGGCCGTATCCAGCTGCTGTTTGCCGCGATTCCCGGCGTGCTCGCCGACATTCGCGCCGGAAAACTGCACGCACTCGCGGTCACCACGACAACCCGCGTGGCGGCGCTGCCGGACGTCCCGGCGATGCGCGAGTTCGTGCCGGGCTATGAGGCGAGCGGCTGGCTCGGCATCGGCGCCCCGAAAGCGATGCCCGACGGCCTCATCAAGACGCTGAACCAAGACATCGGCGCCACCCTCGCCGACCCTGCCGTGAAGGCGCGGCTTACCGGACTGGGAATCGAGCCGGTCGCCATGACGCCCGCCGCGTTCGGCAAGTTCATCGCCGGCGAAGTCGACAAATGGGCGAAGGTGGTCAAGTTCGCTGGCATCAGACCGGAATAACCACCACCGCTAGCGCAGGCAGCGCGCTGCCGTCCGGCGCCGGATTACGCGCTCGTCGGATTCGGGTTGTATGACGAATTCATAGTTCTCAAATGTGGTGCAACCCATCCGCCGAACCACAACCTTTGGTAGTAAGAACGGTTTTTCCAGCGCACCTTGTCGATTCACTGGCGCATCAGCGCCCCGCGACAATCAACCATGGACTCTTCGCGGACTGGTATCTAGCGACCTGTTGTGAAACTATGGCGCGCATAATATCTGCCGCTTGAACGGTGACCCACGATGACCTTTCGACAGCTTAAAGACAGCATCCCGATCAGTGGACTTCGC
>DASZWK010000172.1:0-10169 GCA_035546235.1 Xanthobacteraceae bacterium
TCGCCCGGCGCGACCAGCGCCCCAAGCGGACGAAAGCCCGCAATCTTGGCCAGTTGCAGATCGCAATCCGTCGGCGCCGTTGGATTTGCGGATTCCCTCTCGGGCACCGACGCAAACGCCTCCTGCGGCGGCGCCATGGGCTGCGGAATAGCGATCGGCCGCACCAAACGTGCGTCGCCATGGGCAGACTTCGCCCGTTTCGCTGGGGCGACCGCTTGCTGCGCCGCAGCGACCCCGCTCACCGCAACCAACGCGACAATGAGGAGAAGGACTTTCACGTTTGCACTTTGACGGGCGGCAAGCCGTTATTCAAGCGCGCTGAGGCGCAGCCGCCGCGCCGAAGCCGTTGCGTCGCCGCCGCGTCCGGGTAACTCTGGCGGGGAAACTTTACTTGGGGCAGCCCGTAGCTGATGAACGCGGCCGCGGCCTAAAATAGATCTTGGGAGGTTCTCATGCTCGGGCTGATGCAGGATTGGCCGCTGTTGTGCCATCGCATCCTCGACCACGCCGCGCTCAATCACGCAGCGCGGCCGGTCATCAGCCGCTCGATCGAAGGACCGATCCACACCACCAATTACGCCGAGGTCCGCGCCCGCGCGTTGCGCGTATCGCAGCGGCTCGAGCGTGACGGCGTCAAGCTCGGCGACCGTGTCGCCACGCTCGCCTGGAACACATGGCGGCACCTCGAAGCCTGGTACGGCATCATGGGCATCGGCGCGGTGTATCACACCGTCAATCCGCGGCTCTTCCCCGACCAGATTTCGTGGATCGTCAATCACGCCGAGGACCGCGTGATGATGGTCGACACCACGTTCCTGCCGATCCTCGAAAAGCTCGCCGATCGGCTGAAGCCGATCGAGCGGTATATCGTTTTGACCGACGCCGCCCATATGCCGGCAACGCCGCTGCGCAACGCCGTGCCTTACGAGGAATGGCTCGCCGAGGCCGACGGCGATTTTGCCTGGAAAACGTTCGACGAAAATACCGCGGCCGGCATGTGCTACACGTCCGGCACGACCGGCAATCCCAAGGGCGTGCTCTATTCGCACCGCTCCAACGTGCTGCACTCGATGATGGCAGCCCAGGCCGACGCCATGGGGATCTGCTCACGCGACGTGATCATGCCTGTCGTGCCGATGTTTCACGCCAATTGCTGGGGGCTGGCGCTGACTTCGCCGATGATCGGCGCCACCATGGTGATGCCCGGCGCCAAGCTCGACGGCGCTTCGATCTACGAGTTGCTCGACAAGTACCGCGTCACCTTCAGCGCCGCCGTGCCCACGGTCTGGCTGATGCTGCTCGCCTATCTCGAGGAGACCGGCCACAAGCTGCCCTATCTCAACCATGTGGTGATCGGCGGCTCGGCCTGTCCGCGCGCCATGACGCAGAAATTCCAGGACAACTACGACGTCCAGGTGTGCCACGCCTGGGGCATGACCGAGATGTCGCCGCTCGGCTCGCTCGGCACGCTCAAGCCCGAATATGCCGGCCTGACCGGCGAGGCGAGACTCGACGTGCAAATGAAGCAGGGGCATCCGCCATTCGGCGTTGAAATGAAGATCGTCGATGACAGCGACCGCGAATTACCGCGCGACGGCAAGAAATTCGGTCGACTCAAGGTGCGCGGACCATCGGTGGCGCGCGCCTATTTCAAGGAAGAGGCCGGAGTTCTCGATGCCAATGGCTATTTCGATACCGGCGACGTCGCCACCCTCGATCCCTACGGCTACATGCAGATCACCGACCGCTCCAAGGACGTGATCAAGTCGGGCGGCGAATGGATTTCGTCGATCGACCTGGAGAATCTCGCCGTCGGGCATCCGAAAGTGGCGGAGGCCGCAGTGATCGGCGTGCGCCATCCCAAATGGGACGAACGCCCGCTCCTCGTCATCGTGCTCAAAGAAGGCCAGTCAGCCACCAAGGACGAGATGCTCGCCTTCTTCGATGGCAAGATTGCCAAATGGTGGAAGCCGGACGACGTCGCTTTCGTCAGCGAGATTCCACACACCGCCACTGGCAAGATTCAGAAGACCGCGCTGCGGGAGCAATTCAAGAATTACGCTTTTCCAGCCTGAGCGGTCTCACTCCGAGAACGCGCGAACGGCAAAAAGTTCCGTCCCATCAAGCGCATAGCTGCAAGCGGCTTTCGGCATGTCGTACTTTTGCCGATGTTATTAAGAAAATTTTCCTTTAAATTTCAATTAATTAACCATGGCCCAATTTGTTGGCAGCGAGACCTCGTGCGCAAAAAATAGACGCTCAATAATGCGTCGCATAATGAACACATTCCCTCGGTCATAGCGCGATCGGCTCTAGTCCAACGAGCCACTTACAAATCCCATCAACAATCAAAACAGGTAGATTATGGCTGGCTTTAGCCTGACAAAACTCGTGTGTGCCTCAGCTCTTTCCATTTCTATTCTGGCATTACCTATCGCTGCTTCGGCGCAGTCCGGAATAGCCTCGGTATATTCAGGCGGACGCACCGCCGAAGGCGGCTACGTTCGGTCATCGAGCCTGACGGCAGCCCATCGCAGCCTGCCGTTCGGCACCATGGTGCGTGTCACCAATAATCGGAACGGCCGCTCTGTGGTGGTGCGGATTGACGATCGCGGCCCGTTCGTTCGCGGCCGGATTATTGATCTGACGCCCGCCGCTGCGCACGCAATCGGCTTTTCCGGACTCGCGCACGTGACGGTCACAGTCATCGGCCGGCACGGCGCCTGAGCCTTCGCTTACTCAGGCTCAGAACTAGCGGGAGGCCCAAAGCCTCCCGTTTCTTTTTGCGCGGCAATTGCCGGGAATTCACCGTACCGCGCTAAAACTCGGCGACGGCCGCAATCAGGCGTTCGATATCCTCGGGCCGCGACAGACGGTGGTCGCCGTCCTTGACCAGTGTGAGCACGACGTCGTCGCAAGCGAGCCTTGAGGTCAGCTCCACCGCATGTTTCCACGGCACATCGGGATCTTCGATGCCCTGCAGGATGCGGACCGGACAGCCGGTCTCGATCATGCCGCCCAGCAGGAGGTGATTGCGGCCCTCCTCGATCAATTGCCTGGTCACGAGGTAGGGCTCAGCCGAGTACTCCGACGGCCGCTGCCAGACCCCCTTCTCGGCAAGCTCGCGCTTGATATCCGGCGTGAACCGCTTCCACATCAATTCCTCGGTGAAATCGACCGCAGGCGCCAGCAGAACCAAGCCAGCCACGGGAGCCGGCCCGCCTGTCCCGCGAGCGCGCAACGCTTTCACCATCAACAGGGCGAGCCAGCCGCCCATTGAGGACCCGACCACAATCTGCGGGCCGCGGCAGCAGGCGTCGAACACCGCAACACTGTCGTCGAGCCAGCGACCAATCGTACCCTCGGTGAATTGGCCTTCCGATTCGCCATGACCCGAATAATCGAAGCGCAGGCAGGCGCGGCCCTGCGACTGCGCCCACACCGCGAGCGCCTCCGCCTTGGTGCCCTTCATGTCGGACTTGTAGCCGGACAGAAAGAAGATGCCGGGAGGAGCGCCGGCTTGCTGCCGCACCGCAATGGCATGGCGCGTCGCTCCTTCCCCAATCTGCAGAAATTTCAGGCTGTTATCGTTCATGGGGGCGACTCTTAATGCGGGCAAATGGAGCCTCGGCAACTCCCTGTTTCGCCGCAAATCCTGCCCCGGCGCAATACCGCCGGACGACTCGATCCGGTTTTGCTGGGCCCCTGTCGACGCATTGTCGGCCCCTGTGGCCCTTGGACGTTCCACACAACCGCCACGGCATGTCGACTAAAATTTGCCGGAACGTCCACGATGGGACGTGCTTAACATTGCATTGTCGTTGACTTATCGGCGGAAACTGCCGATCTTCTGCGCTAGCCGATCGGCAATACGCGGGGGCGTGTTCACCGAAGTCCGCGAACCGACGCTGACGGCACATCGCAACAGCCAAGGAGATAACACCCATTCGTCGCCCGATCAGAGCCCCGCAGCCCGCTCCCAAGGAGGGGCCGCGCATTAACGAGGAGATCCGCGTCCGCGAGGTCCAACTCATCGACAAAGACGGCGCCAACATGGGCGTCACCGAGATTAACGCTGCTTTGGCCATGGCGAAGGAGGCCGGGCTCGATCTCGTCGAGATCGCACCCAATTCGGCCCCGCCGGTGGCCAAGATTCTCGATTTCGGCAAATACAAGTATCAGGCACAGAAGAAAGCCGCCGAGGCGCGCAAGAAGCAGAAGGTCGTCGAGATCAAAGAGATCAAGCTGCGCCCGATGATCGACGATCACGATTACGACGTGAAGATGCGCTCGATGGAGCGGTTTTTCCAAGAGGGCGACAAGGTCAAGGTGACGCTGCGGTTTCGCGGCCGCGAGATGGCGCACCAGGAGCTTGGTTACAGGCTGCTCGATCGCGTCAAGGGCGACACCTCGAAGGTCGCCAAGATCGAGCAAGAGCCGCGCTTCGAAGGACGCCAAGTCGTCATGGTGCTGGCGCCGCGCTGAGCGGCCCCGGCGCCACGGTGGCGGCGCCCGGCCGGCACGATCAGGCTGATTTCCGTTTGCGGGCTGATTGCGTTTGGCGGCGCCCTCTGCCATAACGCGGCCCTTCCGCCGCCCGGCTGACAAGGGCTGCCGTGGCGGCGGCGATGTGCTCACGCACAATCCGCTCATTACGAGCAATTCGGCGGGGCCGCCCTGCCCTCCCGCGTCAGCGGGCTGTGGCAGATCGAGGGGCTTGCCGCCAAAGGAGAGCAAAATGCCCAAGTTGAAGACCAAGTCGGGCGCCAAAAAGCGCTTCAAGGTCACCGGGACCGGCAAGGTCCTCTATGCGCAGTCGCACAAGCGCCATGGCATGATCAAGCGCACCAAGAAGCAGATCCGCCAGCTGCGCGGCACCAATGTGCTGTTCAAGACCGACGGCGACAACATCAAAAAATACTTTTTGCCGAACGGTTGACGGCGACCCGCGTCTGCGAAGGCGCGAAGCCGGTGGCAATTGCATTCAACTGCGCTGGATTCCCGCTTGCGCGGGAATGAGCGGAACGAACCCGATTAAAAGTTAAAGGAGATCAGTCATGGCTCGCGTCAAACGCGGCGTCACCGCCCATGCCAAGCACAAGAAGGTCTACAAGGCCGCCAAGGGCTATTACGGCCGGCGCAAGAACACGATCCGCGTCGCCAAGCAGGCCGTGGAAAAAGCGCAGCAATACGCCTTCCGCGATCGCAAGGTTCGCAAGCGCACATTCCGCGCGCTGTGGATTCAACGGCTCAACGCGGCGGTGCGTCCGTTCGGGCTCAACTACAGCCGATTTATCGCCGGGCTCGCCAAGGCCGGCATCACCGTCGACCGCAAGGTATTGTCGGACTTGGCCATCGCCGAACCGGCGGCGTTCGAGGCGATCGTCGGACAGGCCAAGTCGGCACTCGCGTAGCATTTCCGTCATGCCCGGCATGATGGGCATAGGGACTGTGTCATGATTGACCGAGCCTACGTGCAGCGCATGGCGCGCTATAATCGCTGGCAGAACGAAAATCTGTACGGCGTCGCCGATGCGTTGCCGGATGCCGAGCGCCGCAAGGAGCGTGGCGCCTGGTTCGGCTCGATCCACAAGACGCTCAACCACATCCTATGGGGCGACAAGAGCTGGATGGGCCGCTTCACCGACTTGCCGCGGCCGACGGTCGGCATTCCGGATTCGGTGGCGATTTTCCCGGAATGGCAGGACTTGAAGTCCGAGCGCGCGGCGTTCGACCGGAAAATTCTCGACTGGTCCGACGGCATCGATGACGCCTGGCTTGCCGCCGATCAAACCTACTATTCGGGCGCCACCAAGCGCGAATGGACGCGGCCGCGCTGGGTTCTTGTCACCCACATGTTCAATCATCAGACCCATCATCGCGGCCAGGTGCATTCGATGCTCACCCAGGCGGGCGGGCGGCCGAGCGATACCGACCTGCCGTTCATGCCGGATTGAGCGCCGAGAAACCGCCATGACCGACACCGCACAGCTTGAACAGAAAATCCTCGCCGACGTCGCGGCCGCAGGCGACGAACCGGCACTCGAAACCGTGCGCGTCGCTGCGCTGGGCAAGAACGGCGCGATCACGGCGTTGCTCAAGACGCTCGGCACGCTGGCGCCGGAGGAGCGCAAGACGCAGGGGCCGCTGATCAACGGCCTCAAGGATCGCGTCAACGCCGCGCTCGCGGCCCGCCGCGACACATTCAAGAGCGCCGCCCTCCAGGAGCGCCTCAACACCGAGAGCGTCGACGTCACGCTACCGGTGCGCGAAGCGCCGTTCGAGATCGGCCGCGTGCATCCGATCACGCAGACGACCGACGAGCTGACGGCGATCTTCGCCGACATGGGTTTTTCCATAGCCGAGGGCCCCGACATCGAGACCGACGATTACAACTTCACCAAGCTCAATATTCCGGAGAACCATCCGGCGCGCGACATGCACGACACGTTCTTCTTCAATCCGAAGCCGGATGGAACGCGTCTGTTGCTGCGCACGCACACCTCGCCGGTGCAAGTGCGCACCATGCTGTCGCAAAAGCCGCCGATCCGCATCATCACGCCGGGGCGCACCTATCGCTGCGACTCCGACCAGACACACACGCCGATGTTTCATCAGGTCGAGGGCCTGGTGATCGACAAGGGCTCGCATCTCGGCCATCTGAAATGGATTCTCGAAGAATTCTTCAAGGCGTTCTTCGAGGTCGACCGTGTCGGCATGCGCTTTCGGCCGTCCTATTTCCCGTTCACCGAACCGTCGCTCGAAGTCGACATCCAGTGCCGCAGGGACAAGGGCGAAATCCGCTTCGGCGAGGGCAATGACTGGCTCGAGGTGCTCGGCTGCGGCATGGTGCATCCGAATGTGCTGCGCAATTGCGGGCTCGATCCCGACGAGTATCAGGGCTTTGCCTGGGGCATGGGCATCGAGCGCATCGCCGCGCTGAAATACGGCATGCCGGACCTGCGCGCGTTCTTCGACGCCGATGTCCGCTGGCTGTCCCATTACGGCTTCCGCCCGCTCGATTTCCCGACGCTGGCGGGCGGCTTGAGCGCGTAAACTTTTCCCCTCCCCCGCTTGCGGGGGAGGGTAGGGAGGGGGCCAGTGGCCTCGCCAAAATCGTGACCGAGGAAATTCTAAGAAAGAGTCGGAAAATTCCAACGTGGCGCGTGACGCTCGTAGCGCGAAAACGTGCGCGCGAATTGCGCACAGATGCCACAAAAGCAGAGCAAATTATTTGGCGCGCTGTCCGCGCTCACCGACTGAATGGCATCGGATTTCGCCGTCAGACGCCGATAGGACCTTATATTGTCGATTTTGTTTCTCACTCGGCGAAGCTGGTTATCGAGCTGGACGGGGGACAGCATTACGACGACGCGTGCGAAGCAAGGGACGCGCGCCGGGACGGTTTTCTGCGCTCAAAGGGCTTTCGTGTGCTGCGCTTTAGCAACCACGACGTAATGACGAATCTCGAAGGAGTTTGGACCGTCATCGCTGCGGCGGTCGGCGAGGCGGTGGCCCCCTCCCTACCCTCCCCCGCAGGCGGGGGAGGGGTCGCGCGCACGGAGCGAGGGATACGGCCATGAAATTCACCTTCGCCTGGCTCAAGGAGCACCTGGAGACCGATCGGCCGCTCGGCGACATCGCCGACAAGCTGACCATGATCGGGCTTGAGGTCGAACACATCGAGGACAAGGGCAAGGAGCTCGCGCCGTTCCTCATCGCCCGCGTGGTCGAGGCGAAGCAGCATCCCAATGCCGACCGGCTGCGCGTCTGCATGGTCGACACCGGCGACGGCAAGCCCATTCAGGTGGTGTGCGGCGCGCCGAACGCGCGTACCGGCATGACTGGCGTATTTGTCCCGCCCGGCGCCTACATTCCCGGCAAGGACATGACACTGTCGGTCGGCACCATCCGCGGCGTGGAAAGCCGCGGCATGCTGGTGTCCGAATTCGAGCTGAAAATCTCCGACAACCACGAGGGCATCATCGAACTGCCCGAGGACGCCCCGGTCGGCGCCAACTACGCGCAATGGGCCGGTCTCGACGATCCGGTGATCGAGATCAACCTGACGCCGAACCGTCCCGACTGCACCGGCGTGCACGGCATTGCGCGCGACCTCGCCGCCGCCGAGATGGGCAAGTTCAAGGATGCGGCGATCAAGCCGATCAAGGGCGAGTTTCCCTGCCCCGTCGCGGTGAAGATCGAATCGCCCGACCTTTGCCCGGCCTTCGCGTTGCGCCTCGTGCGCGGTGTCAAAAACGGCCCGTCGCCGCAATGGCTGCAAAAGCGGCTGATCGCGATCGGGCTTCGCCCGATCAACGCGCTGGTCGATATCACCAATTTCATGACCTACGACCGCGCCCGTCCGCTGCACGTGTTCGACGCCGCCAAGGTGCGCGGCAGCCTGACGGTGCGGCACGCGCAAGACGGCGAGACGCTGCTGGCGCTCGACGGCAAGACCTACAAACTCGACAACAATGTTTGCGTCATTGCCGACCAGGAGGGCGTCGAATCGCTGTCCGGCATCATGGGCGGTGAAAAAACCGGATGTTCGGAAGCCACCACCGACGTTCTCATCGAATCGGCGCTGTGGAATCCGGCCAACATCGCGCAGACCGGCCGAAAGCTCGGCATCAATTCCGATGCGCGCTACCGCTTCGAACGTGGCGTCGATCCGGCCTTCACGCTGCCGGGGCTCGAGCTTGCGACCAAAATGGTGATCGAGCTTTGCGGCGGCACGCCGTCCGAGATCACGGTGGTGGGCAGCACGCACGCCGACGAGCGCATCATCGATTTTCCGCTGTCCGAGACCAGGCGACTCGCCGGCCTGTCTGTCGCGCTTCCGGAACTGCGCCGCGTGCTCGAGCGGCTCGGATTTTTCGCCGCCGGCCAGGGCGAACGGCTGAAAGTCGCGGTGCCGTCATGGCGACCCGACGTGTACGGCAAGGCCGACGTGGTCGAGGAAATAGTCCGAATTCTCGGTGTCGACCGTGTGCCGTTGACGCCGTTTGAGCGCGGCGATGCACCGCGCAAGCCGGTGCTCACGCCGATTCAGTTGCGCACCCGCAAGGCCAAGCGCGCACTCGCCACGCGCAATCTGGTCGAGGCGGTGACCTGGTCGTTCATCGACAAGAAGCAGGCCGAGCTGTTCGGCGGTGGCAAGCCCGAACTGGCGCTGGCCAATCCGATCGCGTCCGACCTTTCCGACATGCGGCCGAGCCTCATTCCGGGCCTGATCGCGGCGGCGCAGCGAAATGCCGATCGTGGCTTTGCCGACTCGGCGCTGTTCGAAGTCGGGCAGATTTTCCGCGGCGACCAGCCGTCCGATCAGTTCATCGCCGCCGCCGGCGTGCGGCGCGCGCTGGCGAAACCGTCCGGCATCGGCCGCCATTGGAGCGCGAAAAACGGCGAGGTCGATGCGTTCGACGCCAAGGCCGATGTGCTGGCGGCGTTGATAGCGGCCGGCGCGCCGCCACAGGCGCTGCAAGTGGTGCCGGGCGGACCGGCGTGGTTTCACCCCGGCCGCTGCGGCACCATTCAGATCGGCCCGCAAAATGTTCTGGGCCATTTCGGCGAACTGCATCCGAGCGCGCTCGAGGCGCTCGACGTTGAGGGTCCGCTCGTCGCGTTCGAAGTGATCCTGGAGCGGATCCCTGAGCCGAAAGCCAAGGCGACCCGCGCCAAGGCGGCGCTCGATCTGTCCGCGTTTCAGCCGGTCGAACGCGACTTCGCCTTCGTGGTCGAGCGCGGCGTGAAGGCCGCCGATCTGGTGCGCGCGGCGGCAGGCGTCGACCGCAAACTCATCACCGGCGTGACGGTGTTCGACGTCTATGAAGGCACAGGCATCGCGCCGGACAAAAAGTCGATCGCCATCGCGGTCACGATCCAGCCGCGCGAACGCACCATGACGGACGCCGAAATCGAGGCGCTGGCAGCCAAGATCGTCGCCGAGGTCGGCAAACGCACCGGCGGCGTGCTGCGGGCGTAAGTTTCGGTCTTTAATCTCGGACCAAAAGGTCAAGCGGGACCTTGAGTACGTCTGCGATAAGACGCAGGGCCGCCGTCGTTCCATTCCGTCGTCCGGTCTCGACATCAGAGATGTAACCCTGGCTAAGTCCGGTCTTAGAAGACAGGTACATTTGCGGCACATCCCGCCAGTCGCGTATCAC
>DASZWK010000173.1:0-8788 GCA_035546235.1 Xanthobacteraceae bacterium
CAGGAGAAGTCGAGCCGCTCCTTGATGTTCACCGAGTAGGCGGTGTTCTGCAGCGCCACGCCCATCTGCTCGGCGATCGACATGAACAGATTGTTGAACACTTCGAGCATCACCGGATCGGCGTGGGTGCCGACGGCGCGAGCGCGCCTGAGCTTTTGCACGCGGCGCAGAACAAGGTGATCCTTTGCGGTCAACTCGGCCCGCCAGCCGTGCTCGACCACGACCGTCTGATGCGGTTCGATGATGATGGCCGGGCCCATCACTTTGTGTCCGGGCAAAAGCGTGTCGCGCGTATAGACGCCGGCGCGCTGCCACCTGCCGCCGGAGAAGAAGCGCGTCCGCCGCGCTGGCCGCGGCAGCTTTGAGCGGGTGACTTTGCTGACCTTCTCCCTGAACGCGGCGCCACCGCCGACCGCCTCGACCGATACCGCCTCGACCACCAGCTCCTTGCTGCGATCGATGAAGCCGAATTGAGCCTTATGGGCGCGCTCGAACGCCGCTTTCATTTTCGCCAGCGGCGCCAGCTTCACGGGTCCGCGCGGCAACGGGCGAAAGGCGCCCGCCTCGACAATCAGCGGCGTATCCGTGCCGGCGTAGCGAATATGGGCGCGCACGTGCAGAGCGATTTTGCCGGCGGCAACGCCCTGACTTACGACTTCCGCAATGGTGTCCTTGGCGAGCCTGCCGGCGATGCCTTGCAAATTCATCCGCGCCTTTTCGCCAAATGGCTCCTCGATCGCCTGCTGGCGCACGCTGCGGATATCGGCAAGTCCCATGCCGTAGGCGGACAGCAGCGACGACAGCGGATGGATCAGCACGCTCGTCATGCCGAGCGCATCGGCGACCAGGCAGGCGTGCTGGCCGCCGGCGCCGCCGAAGCAATTGAGCGCGTACCGCGTGACGTCGTAGCCGCGCTGCACGGAAATCTTCTTGATCGCGTTCGCCATGTTCTCGACCGCGATGCGGATGAATCCGTCGGCGACCTCTTCGGCGCTGCGTCCGTCGCCAATCTCCTTCGCCAGCGTGGCAAATGCCGCACGCACCGCAGCGGCGTCGAGCGGCTGGTTCTGAGCGGGTCCAAAAATCTTCGGAAAGAAGTCCTCAATGAGCTTGCCAACCATCACGTTGGCGTCGGTCACCGCCAGCGGGCCGCCGCGGCGATAGCATTTCGGCCCCGGATTGGCGCCCGCCGAGTCCGGACCGACGCGAAAGCGCGCGCCGTCGAAATGCAGGATCGAGCCGCCGCCCGCCGCCACGGTGTGGATGAGCATCATCGGCGCGCGCATGCGCACACCGGCGACTTCGGTCTCGAACGCGCGCTCGTATTCGCCGGCATAGTGCGACACGTCGGTCGACGTGCCGCCCATGTCGAAGCCGATCAGCCGGGAAAAGCCGGCGGCGCGGCCGGTCTCGGCCATGCCGACGACGCCCGCCGCCGGCCCCGACAGGATCGCGTCCTTGCCGCGAAACAACTCCGCCGCGGTGAGACCGCCGGATGACATCATGAACATCAGGCGGGTCTTTTCACCTCCCCCTCCAGGCGACGTTGAAGGAGCCGCCTCCTCGCCATGCAGGTCACTGGCAACTTGCTCCACATACCGGCGCAGAATCGGCGACAGATACGAATCGACCACCGTCGTGTCGCCGCGGCCGACGAGCTTGATCAACGGCGAAACTTCGTGGCTGGCCGATACCTGGGCAAAGCCAAGTTCGCGCGCCAGCGCCGCCACTTGCCGTTCGTGATCGCTGTACCGATAGGCGTGCATCAGCACCACGGCGACGGCGGCGATTCCGTCAGTCTTGGCGCGCAGAAGCTCAACTCGCACGCCGTCGAGATCGAGCACACGCTCCACCGTGCCGTCGGCCAGCACGCGTTCGTCGACCTCGACGACCCGCTCGTACAGCATGTCCGGCTTGATGATGTGCTTGGCGAAAATCTTCGGCCGGGCCTGATAGCCGATACGCAACGCGTCGCGAAATCCTCTGGTGATGAGCAGCAGCGTACGCTCGCCTTTGCGCTCCAACAGCGCGTTGGTGGCGACTGTGGTGCCCATTTTCACGGCGCTAATCCGCTGGCTCGGGATCGGCGCGCCGGGCTTGACGTCAAGCAGCCGGCGAATGCCCTCGACGGCGGCGTCGCGATAGGCTTCCGGATTCTCCGACAGCAGCTTGTGCGTGTGCAGCGTGCCGTCGGGCCGCCGGCCGATCACGTCCGTGAAGGTGCCGCCGCGATCGACCCAGAATTCCCAGTTGCGACCTGCAATCCCCGCTGAACTGCCGCCAGACATGCCGGCCATGCGCTCGATCCCGCCCTGTTTTGCGCCAACGTGTTTTGTGTCAGATTAGGGCGAACCGGGCCCCCGCGTCTTCCAGCCAGACGACTAATTCAGGAAGCCAACATGCACAAGATCGCGATTTCCAAAGCTAACACCGACCGTTTGCAGATGCGCTTGGGCAAACTGCACCCATTCGACGTGATCGACCCGCGCAAGACCGCGCTGGTCGTGGTCGACATGCAGAATTATTTCGTCAAGCAGGGGCACCAGAGCGAAGTCCCGGCGGCACGCGAGATCGTGCCCAACATCAATCGGCTCGCGGCCGAGCTGCGGCGGCGCGGGGGCCATGTCTTCTGGGTGCGCAACGGCACCAACGATACCCGCGAGAGCTGGTCGAATTATCACAATTATCTGCAGAGCCGCGACCGCGCCGAGCGCCGCCTCAAGTCCATGGATATCGGCGAGGACGGCTACGAATTCTGGCACCTGAACGATATCCGGCCCGAGGACGCGCAGATCACCAAGAAGCGCTACAGCGCCTTCATTCAGGGCTCGTCCGACATCGAGCGGCACCTGCGCGAGCGCGGCATCGACACGCTGCTCATCACCGGCACCGCCACCAATGTGTGCTGCGAGAGCACGGCGCGCGACGCCATGATGCTCAACTTCAAGGTCGTGATGGTGGCCGACGGGCTCGCCACCCATACCGACGAGGAGCACAACGCCACCTTGTCGAACTTCTATGGCCAGTTCGGCGACGTACAGACCACCGATGAGGTGTTTGAAGCGCTCGCCAAGGGCGATCAGAAGAAGGCGGCGGCGTAGTACCGTCACCCTGAGGTGCTCGGCGCGTAGCGCCGAGCCTCGAAGGGCGACGGCCCGTGCGCCTCGGCAGCATCCTTCGAGGGCCGCTTACGCGGCCACCTCAGGATGACGACATCTCACACATCCGGCCGTTTGTATTCCAGGTTCGGCCCGCCCTTCTGCGATTTGAGATACGCGTCGACGTGCTCGGTCGGGTCCATGGCACGGCGCAGCCGCGCGCCGACCAGTTGGTCAAGCTGGATCGCCTGCGACACCGAAAGGTCGCGGCCCATCTGCACCGTGATCTTGGCGTGTTCGAGCGGCGCCAGATGCCGCGCCGCGATGTCGCGGGCGATACCGGTCACGGTCGCCTCAAGCTCCGCCGCCGGCAGCGCCTGCGAGATCACGCCCCAGCGGTCGGCATCGGCACCCGAAATGTTGCGCCCGACGAGCTGCATCAGCGCCACTTTCTTGAGCGGGATCGAGCCATGCACCAGCGTCGAGGTGACGAGCTGGCCGAAGCTGCCGCGCAGGATTTCCGGCATGCCGAGCTGTGCGTCCTCGGCGGCGAATACCAGATCATGGCAGTTCATGACGCCGAGCGCGCCGCCAAGGCAATAGCCGTGAACCTGCGCGATGACGACGCGCGGAAATACGCGCAACGCCTCCGCGATCTGCACGGTCGGTGTCGGCCGGTCCCAGTCGCGCGGCTCCTCGCTGACCTTGCGCAGAAAGTGCAGATCGAGGCCCGAGGAAAAGCAGATGCCCGCGCCCTTGGTGATCACCACCTTGGTGTCGCGGTCGGCCCGCACCATGTCGAGCGCCTCGAACCAGGCTCCGACCAGCGGCTCGTTGAGGCAGTTGCGCTTATCGGGCCGGTTCAAGACGACGCGCGCGACCCCCGCATCTTCGAGGTGCTCCAGAATGAGCTCTGGCCATTGCTTGAGGGTGCGCCATTTGTCCGCCATGACTGGTCTCCTTATTGTTGATTGGACTTGTCCGCGGCCCGCGGCACGACCAGCGCATCGAGCGCCAGCCCGCCGCGCGGCAGCACGACGAACGGATTGATGTCGATCGACTGCACGGTGTCGGCCAAATCCTCGGCGATGCGGCCGAGCGCAACCAGCGCGTCGACCACGGCCTCGGCATCGAGCGCCGCCGAGCCGCGATAGCCGCGCAACAGCCGCGCCACATGGGTGCGGGCCAACACGGCGCGCGCCTTGTCGCGATTGATCGGCGGCGCCGCGAACGCCACGTCCTTGGTCAGCTCAAGCAGCACGCCGCCGCTGCCGGCCATCGCTATCAGGCCCATTTCGGGGTCGCGGTTCAGCCCGAGCACCAGCTCCAGCCCGCCGCCGATATGCTGGCCAACCAGCATGGTCTCGACCTTTTCACCGCCCGCCCGCAGCACATTGGCGGCGATGCGGTCGTAAGCCGCGCGCACCGCCGCATCGTCGGCAAGGCGCAACGCCACCGCGCCAGCGTCCGATTTATGCAGCAGCGTTTCCGACACCGCCTTGAGCACGACCGGATAGCCAATCTCGCTTGCGGCTTTGACGGCGTCGTTCGCCGAGTGCACCGCGACCTCCTTCGGCGTGGCGATGCCATAGGCGCGCAGCAGGTCCTTGGACTGGACCTCGTCGAGCGCCGTAGCACCGGACGCCGCGCGGGCACGGACTTTGCCGACGGCGGCTTGTTCGGCAGGCGACGGTGCACGCGCCGTTTCCGGCACTGCCGCCAGGCGTTCGAGCTCATCGCGCCGCACCGCGGCTTCGATGGCGCGCAGACCCTTGTTGGCTTCCTGCAGGAACGACAGATGCGGTGATTGGGCGCTCAGCGCGCGGCTGTAATCGGTCTGGCCGTGCGAGATCAGCGTGATGCAAGCAATCGGTTTTGGCGCGCCTTTCGCCAGCATCTCCTCGATCATGGCGAAGTGGATCTGGGCACGGTCCGAACCGCCTGCCTCGAGCGGCAACTTTTCCTGGAACAGAACCATGTCGACGTTCGGATCGCCTTCAAGGGCCTCGATCGTGGCCCTGAAATTGTCGTGGCTCGAGAGCACGGCAAACCCGCCATCGATCGGGTTGCTGACCATCGAGCCGACGCCGAGGATGGTGTTGAGTCTCGCCGTGGTTTCGGCGGCGAGCGGCTGGAACGACAAACCGTTGCGCTCCGCGGCCTCAAGCAGCACGCCGCGGAACGCGCCGGAATGCGTCACCGCACCAAGCCGGCGCCCCTTCGGCACGTCGGTATGGATGAGAAATTCAGTGAATTCGACCGCGTCATCGAGCGTGCTGGCACGGATCACACCGAGATCGGCGGCGACCGCATCGAAAGCCTCCATGGTACCGGCGAGCGACCCGGTATGCGCCATCGCCGCGGCGCGGCCCTCTTCCGACGAACCGAGCTTGACGGCGACAATCGACTTGCCGGCCTTGCGCGCCATGCGGCACGCCGCCTTGAATTTTTCCAGATCCCAGATCGCCTCGATATAGAGCAGAATGACCTTCAGCTCCGGCTGGTCGGCGAAGAACGCCACGTAGTCGGGAATGCCGAGGCCGGCTTCGTTGCCGCTGGTGATGAGATATTCGACACTGATGCCGCGCTCTTCGAGCGCAACGTTCAGATAAAGCAGCATGCCGCCGCTTTGGCCGACCAGCGCCACCGGCCCTTGGCGCAGTGTCAGCTCGCGATCTTCCGTCAGCGTGACCAGGCGGCTCTTGGCGCAGATGTTGCCCATGCAATTGGGGCCGGAGACGGCAAGTCCGGTCTCGGCAATCACCGTCTCAAGCTCGCGGCCGAGCGCTTCGGCCTTGGTGTCATAAGCCTCGCCGAAGCCAGAGGAGAATACCGTGGCGCTGCGCGCGCCGGCGGCGGCGCCGCTGCGCAACAATTCCGGCACCGAAGGTGCCGGCACGACGACGACAAGATGATCGGGCGGCTCCGGCAGCGAGGCGAAATCCGGATAGCACGGCGTGTCGAAAATCTCCTTGCGCCGCGGATGGATCAGATAGACCGGCCCGGGAAATTCGTAACGCTTGAGATTGCGCCAGGCGCGCGTCGCCCAGCTTCCCGGCCGATCGCTGACGCCGATCACCACCGCATTGCGCGGCTCGGTCAGCGCCGCGACTTTCTTCTTTGATGCTTGGAGATCCACGCCTCTTCCCTCCTTCACGCCCGTACGGCCGATGCAATGGTGCGCCGGCCGACCAGATAAAATGTCGCGGCGATCACCGTCATGATTGCGGTCCAGACCAGGCCAAACGCCGCGAGCTCAGTGCCCTGGCCGTTGGCCCAGAGATCGAACATCGCCGCCGACACCGGCTGCGCCGATGGCGAGGCGAGAATGACCGCGAGCGACAGATCGCGCGCCGCGACGAGAAAGATGAACAGCCAGCCGGCGAGCAGAGCCGGCGTCGCCAGCGGCACGATGATCCGCCGCAGCACGGTGCGAAGCGGCGAACCGGAGACCGATGCGGCCTCTTCGAGTTCGGGATGAATCTGCAGCACGCCCGCCGCCGAATAGCGCATGCCGTAGGGCAGATAACGAATGGTGAAGGCAATGACGAAGGCCCACAGCGTGCCGTAGATCGCAAACGGAACGCTGAGATAAATCTGGATCATGGCGACGCCGAGCACGATGCCCGGAAAGATCAGGGGCGCGGTCGCGAGCTGGTCGAGCAGCCAGCCGCCCGGCCGCCGGCGCACGGCGAGCCAGCCGCACAGGATCGTGATCGCCATGATGCAGGTCGCAGCGCCTGCGCTCATCAAAAGCGTCTGCCATACCAGATCGACATAGACGGTCGAATGGAACACGGTGCGGAAGTTATCGAGCGTCAAGAGCTTGAGTCCGCGCGCGCTGAAGCCTTGGCTGAACGGCATCAGCGCCAGCCAGAGCAGCCCGATTGCCGGCGCGGCAAGGATCAGGAAAAAGTTCAATAGAATGACGCCGCCGCCGAGGTAGCGTGCGCGGCCGAGATCGAACGGCCGCGAGCGGAAGCCGCGCCCGGTCAGGCTGTGATAGCGCGACGCCTGTCGCGAGATGCGCGAATAGAGCCAGATGAGAACGCCGGCCAGAACCAGCAGCACCAGCGAGAAGGCGCTCGAATAGCCGAGGTCCGGCGGCACGCTCTGCGTCATGTCGAGATAGATGTCGGTGGTCAAAACCTTGACCTTGCCGGGCAGCCCGACCAGCGCCGGCACTTCGAAGGCTTCGATCGAGCGCACGATCATGAGCAGCGCGACCGCCGCGAAGGCCGGCAGCGCCAGCCGCATCGAAATGCGCGTCACGGTCTGAAAGATGCCGGCGCCGCACATGCGCGCCGCTTCCTCATACTCGGCGTTGGCCTGCTGAAACACCGACGACAGCAGCAGAAAGGCGAGCGGCGACCACAGGAAGCCTTCGACCAAAATCATGCCGTACATGGAATAGACATTGAACCGCGGCAGCCCAAGGAAGACGATGAAATCGTTCAGCGGGCCGACGCGGCCGAGCAGGAACAGCCAGGCGATGACGTACAGCACGAACGGCGTGCCGAGCGAAATGATCGCGCTCAAATACGCGAACGCCTTGAGCGGGGCATTGGTGCGCTCGACAAGCCAGGCGACGAGGCCGCCGAAGCAGAGCGCGATCGCGGTAGCGCCGAAACTGAAGATCAGCGAATTGGCGAGGCTGCCGAAGAATTGCCGGTCGGCGAGGAGCCGCTTGTAATAAGCCAGAGTGAAATCGCCGAGACCGCCCTTCACGGTCGTGGTGTGCAGGCTGCCCTGGAGCAGAAACCATAGCGGGGGAACCACGAGAAGCAGCAGGATCGCAACCAGCACCGCGACGAGCATGCGCGTCGGATCGTGTGCGGCGCGGGCCGAGGCAACGCTGCTGAAACGCGCCTGCTGCATCGAGCGCGCCTACTTTGATTCGTCATGACCGGGCTTGTCCCGGCCATCCACGCCTTTGACCCACAAGACGTGGATGCCCGGCACGGGGCCGGGCATGACGGTGGAGCTTGGCCCGTTGGCATTCCGCATTACTGAAACAAATCCTTCTTGATCTTGATCCAGCGATCGATGTTGGCGCTCATCGTCGCCGGCGAAATCAAGTTGGCCTTGAAACCGCCGGCCTCAGGCTTCAGCCCAGGCACCTTGGCGGGTACAGACGGCATCGCCGGCAGATAACCGACCGACGCGAAAGTCTTCTGGCCTTCCTCCGATAACAGGAAATCGATCAAAAGCTTGCCCGCATTGGGGTGCGGTGCATTTTTCACCAGTCCGATGGAATGAAACGGCGCCGAGATCGGTTCGGTCTTGAGCCACGCTACCGGCGCGCCTTTTTGCGCACTGATCTCGGCGTGGTGATTGAAGATACTGAGCGCGATCGGATACTGGCCCAAAATCACCTGGTCGAGGATGGCGCGGTTGGTGGCGTCGACATTGATGATGTCCTGCTTGGCGAGCGCGCGCAGGAACGCCATGCCCTTGTCTTCGCCCATGGTCTGCAGGATCGAGCCGACATAGACCGCGCATCCCGACCAAGGGTCGGTGCTCCAGGCGATCTTGCCCTTCCATTTCGGGTTGAGCAGGTCCTGCGCGGTCTTGATCTCGTCCTTGCCGACGATCTGGGTATTGATTCCCGGGGTGAGGAAATAGACCACGAGCGCATTCCAACGCCCGTCGGGATCGCGCATTTCCGGCGGGTATTTGCCGGCGTCCGA
>DASZWK010000174.1:0-2958 GCA_035546235.1 Xanthobacteraceae bacterium
CTCGGCGCTTCGCGCCGAGCGCCCCAGGGTGAGGAATAGTGGCGGAGGTGGCTTGCCTCTGAGGGGCCCGGTGGCTTCGGGCGTCGTCCTGGGCCGCCTCATGCCGTGGTATATTCGCGTGGCGATTTGCGGGAGCGGAGCGATGCCATTGGGTCGGTTGAAGGGGCTTGCGTCGATCGTGCCGGCCGGCGCCGGCGCCGCGATCGTGCTGGCGGCGTTGACGGGGGCGGCGGCGGCGGCCGAGCGGGGGGATTGCGCGACCGGCGGGCCCGCGCTGCGCGTTGCCGCGTGTACGCGGATGCTGCAAGCGGCGCCGGCGGATGTGAATGCGCTCGGCAATCGCGGCGTCGCCTATCGGCTGCTCGGCCGCTATGACGAGGCGCTGGCCGACCTCGACAAGGCGCTGCGCATCAATCCGGACAGCGCGGGCCTTTATCTGGAGCGCGGCCTGGTGCGCGATGCGGCCGGCGACCACGACCACGCCGTTGCCGATTTCAGCGCGGCCATCGCCCGCAACGCCACGCTGGTCCAGGCCTGGTTCGGCCGCGCCATGGCCTACGACGCCGCCGGTCACCACGACCTCGCGGCGAAGGATCTGGCGACGGCGGTGCAACGCAATCGCACGATGGTCGCCGCGCTTTATATGGAGCGTGGCTATGCGCTGCAGGAACGCCGTCAATTCGCCGGCGCGCGCGCGGCTTTCGACCAGGCCATCGCGCTCGGCCCGGGCTGGCTCTCGGCCTATTGCGGACGCGCCGCGAGCTACGAGGAAACGGGCGACGCCGACCGGGCCGTCGCGGACTACAAAAAATGCCTCGCACTGAAGGCGACCACGGCTCTCGAAATCGAGCGGCAGCAGGCGGCGCGCGAACGCCTTGCGCGGCTGGAGCGCAGGTAGGCGGGTGGCCGGATCGGAAAAAGCCCTCTCCCCGTCTTGTTGTTGAATCGCCGAGCAGCCCTCTCCCGCAAGCGGGCGAGGGCGCCGCGACTGGCGCCACGCCCGCTCATGTGTGGGATAGTCCGCGTCGGCGCGTTCGGAGCGCCCAGGGCGCACAATGCCATGCTATGATGGCGGGCACGATGATCGCCGCCATGTCAACGCACCCGACGATCCGATGACCGACAACCTCCCGGAGCCGCGGCCGTCGCGCCTGTTCGATGCGAGCGTGGTCGATCTGATCATCCGCGTGGCGTGCCTGGCGCTGCTGTTGTACTGGACGGCGCAGATCATTCTGCCGTTCCTGCCGATCATGGCGTGGAGCGTCATTCTGGCGGTGGTGCTTTATCCGGGCTTTGTCTGGTGCACCAAACGGCTGCGCTTGCCGCCGATGGCGGCGGCGCTGCTGATGACCGCGACAAGTCTCGCCGTGCTGTTCGGCCCGATCACCTGGCTGTCGCTCAGCCTGATCGACAGCCTGCGTTTGCTTGGGCACCGGCTTGAACACGGCGATATTCCGATTCCGCCGCCCGGGATCGCGGTCAAGAGCTGGCCGCTGATCGGCCCCCAGTTGTTCACGCTGTGGGACCAGGCATCGACCAATCTCGAAGCGGTGATCCTGCAGATCGGGCCGGAATTAAAGCCGTTCGCCGGCACGCTGTTGTCGTTCGCCTCCAGCTCCGGCATCAGCATGCTGAGCTTCGTGATCGCGGTGGCGCTGTCCGGATTTCTGCTGGTGCCCGGCCCGGCGCTCGCCGACAAGGCGCGGGCGGTGGTCCGCCATGTCGATGCCAAGCACGGCGACGAGTTCATGCACCTGACCAGCGTGACGATCCGCAACCTGGCGCGCGGCGTGATCGGCGTGTCGCTGTTGCAGGCTTTGTTGATCGGCATCGGGCTGATCGTCGCCGGCATTCCGGGCGCCGGCCTGCTCGCCTTGTGCGCGCTGATCTCCGGCATTCTCCAGATCGGCACGATGATCGTGGTGGTGCCGGTGCTGATCTTCGCGTGGCTGACGATGAGCCATGCGGCGGCGCTGGTGCTCACGCTCTATCTGGTGCCGGTCGGCGTGCTCGACACGTTCCTGCGGCCGATCGTGATGGCGCACGGGCTCAAAACGCCGATGCTGGTGATCCTGATCGGCGTGCTCGGCGGCGTGCTGGTCCACGGCATGATCGGCGTGTTCGTCGGCCCCGTGGTGCTGGCGATCGCCTGGGAATTGCTGGCGGCGTGGACGCGGGATGGGCCGGTGACGGGGGAAGCGGCGCCGCCTGGCGCGGGGAAGATGCGATGAGCGTGAGGCGTACTGCTCCTTCTCCCCGCTTGCGGGGAGAAGGTCGGGATGAGGGGGCGTGGCCGACGCGCTCGGATTCGCGGAGAGGCCCCCTCACCCGCCGCGCTTCGCGCGCATAGCCGATGCCTCGCATCGGCGTTCCTAACATTAAGAACGGCGTCAGAAGGACGCCTATGCTCTCCCCGCACGCGGGGAGAGGTAACCGTCACAGGTTCGGATAGTTCGGGCCGCCGCCGCCTTCGGGGGGCACCCAGGTGATGTTCTGGTTGGGATCCTTGATGTCGCAGGTTTTGCAGTGGACGCAGTTCTGCGCGTTGATGACAAAGCGCGGCTGGCCCCCCTCCTCGACCCATTCATAGACGCCGGCCGGGCAATAGCGCGCCGACGGGCCGGCAAAGACGTCGTGCTCGGAGGATTTCTGCAACGCGGGATCGCGCACCAACAAGTGCCCCGGCTGGTCCTCTTCGTGGTTGGTGTTGGACAGATACACCGACGACAGCCGGTCGAAGGTGAGCTTGCCGTCGGGCTTGGGGTACGCGATCGGCTTGCAGGCCGCGGCCGGCTTGAGCGTGGCGAAGTCGGGCTTGCCGTGGCGGAGCGTGCCGAACAGCGACAGGCCGATGGTGTTGGTCCACATGTCGAGGCCGGCGAGCGCGAAGCCCGCGAGCGTGCCGAATTTCGACCACAGCGGCTTGACGTTGCGCACCGGCCGCAGATCGCGGCCGAT
>DASZWK010000175.1:0-2537 GCA_035546235.1 Xanthobacteraceae bacterium
AAAAGCTGACGGTGCATTTTACCACTTTCGAAGAATTCATCTACAACAGGGACCAATTCCTAGATCGGATGCTGCTTTATTATGGCGGCGACGTGCAGTTTTTCGACCGCGAAAATGTGTCTCACGAACACCCGGGAGTCGATTACCATCGCCGCCTGGGTTCGATCACCGAATGGAAAACTGTGCTTACGCGAGGCCAAATTGAAACGATCAACCGGCTCATTCCGAATGAATTTTGGAAACTGTTCGGCTGGGAACCCTGACAGATAGCAGCCATCAGCGTCCGTTAGGGTCGTTCGCAACCCGATACCATCGCGCGTATCGAGAACAACTGGAGCAGCTATGGCGTTTTCGAGTTGGCGTGGGACCGTCGGCATCGTGCGGCCGACGTTGCGCACGGGTGGCTTCGAGGATCTGGTACGCATGCTGCCGGAGGGGATCGGCGTCATTCCGCTGATCCTCAACGTGCGCCGCGGCGCGGTCGACGAGTTCAAGACCGTCATTCCCGCCTACGAGGAAAAAGTCGCGGAGCTGGCGCAGGCCGGGTGCGATGTCGTCAACCCGTCCGGCGCGCCGCCCTTCATGGTGCTCGGCTACGACAAGGAACAGGCGCTGATCCGCGACTGGCAGAAGAAATACAACACCCGCATCTTCACCTCCGGCACCAGCCATGTCGATGCGCTGCGCGCGCTCGGCGTTCGCCGTTTCATCGGCGCCACCTATTTTCGCGGCGACATCAACCGCATCTATGCGCGATATTTTGCCGACGCCGGGTTCGACTGCCTCGCCATGGCCGGCATGGACGTGGATTTCGACAAGGCGCAGGAACTGTCGAGCTTCGAGGTCTATCGCTTCATCAAGAGCGAGTTTCTGGCGCATCGCGGCGCCGAGGCGATCTACATGTTGGGACCGGCCTGGCGCACACTCGACATCGTCGACATGCTTGAACAGGACCTGGGCGTTCCGGTGGTCCACGCCATCCCGGCGCAGTGCTGGGATATTCAGCGCCATCTTAATGTGCGCCAGCCGGTCCAGGGGTTCGGTCAGCTCGTGGCCGAGATGCCGGACGGGCCAACCATGGCGGTGCAGCGAACCGCGCCAAAACGCGGTGCGAAGAAACCGCGCCGCAAATAAAAGGGGGCGATAGCTTTGCGACGATACCTGCTCCCTCTCGCACTTCTTTTCGTCTCGGCTTTTCCGTTCGCCGCCTCACGGGCCGACGATTTCTACCGCGGCAAACAGATCACCATTCTGGTCGGCTTCTCGGCCGGCGGCACCTACGACGCGACGGCGCGGCTGTTCGCGCGCCATCTTGGCCGGCACCTCGCCGGCAATCCAACCGTCATCGTGCAGAACATGCCGGGCGCGGGCAGCATGGTGGCGACCATGAATCTGTTTCACACCGCGCCGAAGGACGGCACGACGCTCGGCGTGATCGGCGGCGGCACCGTGATCGAGCCGCTCCTCGGCAATCCGCAGGCCAAATATGACGCCCGGCAATTCGCCTGGATCGGCGGCCGTTCACGCGACGATTTCCTCTGCGTGGTCTGGCACACCGTTCCGGTCAACAGCATCGCCGACGCGACGACCCGTCAGGTCGTGGTCGGCGCGACCGGCCCGGGTTCGCGCACGCAGACCTATCCGCAGGCGCTCAACGATCTTGCCGGCACCAAATTCAAGATCGTGTCCGGCTATCCGGGCGGCAACGAGATCACGCTGGCGTTGCAGAAGGGCGAAGTCGAAGGCTATTGCGGCTGGGCGGTCGGCAGTATCCGCCAGCGCGCGCCGCAATGGCTGACCGACGGCACCCTCAAGGTGCTGGTGCAATTCACCGCCGGTAAGCCCGATCTGCCCAACGCGCCGGTCGCGACCGACTTGGCAAAGACCAAAGAGGGCCGCGAGGCCATCCAAATCCTTTCCGCCGATTCCGTGCTGGCGTGGCCGCTGATGGCACCACCCGGTTTGCCGGCGGATCGCGTGCGCGAACTGCGAACCGCGTTCGACGCCATGATGGCCGACCCGGCACTGCTCGCCGACGCCAAGAAGGCCAATCTCGATGTCGATCGAGTGAGCGGCGCGGAAATGCAGGCGCTGATCGACCGGCTTTACGCAGCGCCCGCGCCGGTGCTCGATTTGGTGCGTAAGATCAATATGGGGAATTAAAGCGTCATTCCGGGGCGCGGGCGCAAGCCCGCGCGCCCGCAATCCATAAGCGATCGTTCGAGGGGGAATTCGACGCACCGGCCAGTCCCGCAACGATCGTGACTATGGATTCCGGGCCCCTCGCTTCGCTCGGCCCCGGAATGACGCTAAGATGCCACCCCAGAATAACCACGGAGAACAACGTGCTGGCGCCCGCTGCTTCAATGCAAAACCGCATCGCCATGTATAACGGCAATGCGCTCAAGATCGGCCTGTTCGGCGCCAATTGCTCGTCCGGCCGCTCGGCCACCAAGGTGCCGGAGCGCTGGTCGGCGAGCTGGGAGGATTGCCTGGCGCTGGCGCGGATGGCCGACGACGCCGGCCTCGATTTCATG